>JAGBWB010000094.1 GCA_017629975.1 Lentisphaeria bacterium | reverse complement strand
TGCCGCCTTCAAACCAGTTGTGTTTGTTGAAAAGAGCATTTGATTCAATGACAACAGTGTGCCATTGCCAGTCAGAGTTGAGTTTGGGGATTTTCCAGTACTTTCTGGATGAAAAATCTTCCGGCTCATGGGCGAAATACATTTCTCCATAATCGCTTTTCACCCCTTTGGCACGGTAGGTGATGCTGAAACAGTTGACCTTGGCGGGATCAATGCGTACTGCCGGACCGGTGATTTGGGCATCGTCCGCCGTAAACTCAACTTTTAAGAGAGAGCCGCTAAAAGAAACTTTGACATTTTTCCGCTGCTGCCAGCTGGAAAGAGTTTTACCTTTCCAGCAAAGTTCATCCGCAGCAAGAGGGAAGAGTACAGAGAGCAGCAGAAAGAGGAGAAGGAGCTTTTTTTTCATAAAAAATATTCTTTGTGTTTATTTACATCTGAAATAGCGGTAACGGATGGAGCTGTCAGAACTTTCATCTCCCAGGTCCGCAAGCGGATGGAAAGGATTGGTGAAATTCATTGTGCTGACATGTCCGTCCATCCAGCAGAAATTGGCGGAACGGTTGCTGTTGTGGATCGTCGCAATGGTGTTTTCACTGGATTTGAAATTGATTGTATGAGAACCGACGTGACGGCCGATATTTTTATTGGCTCTTTCAAAGGAGTCGCCAAAAAGAAATTTTTGGCTGGGGGTACGGTAATCGCCTCCTTTTTGACTGCGTCCGCTGTCCAGTGTACGGGGACAGATCCAGTTGTTGATGCCGTAACTGGGGTAAGCGTAGGGATAAGAGGGGTCTGAATAATTGGCGACTTCATCGGTATCGGCGATTTTCCAGAAGTTGTAAACTCTCTGGATCCATGCAACACCTGTGGGAGCAAGACCTTTGCCGGTGGGACAGACAAACATGTTGCCGGGAATATATTTACCGTAAGCCATCGCTCTTCCCCAATAAATTTTCTTGCCGTCCCCCCGGTCATATTCTTTCAACGGGAAAAAATCCTGGTTGTCATCCAGATAGGTCCGGCATCCGCTGCCCATCTGTTTCAGGTTTGACATACAGTTGGCTGACCGTGCCTTTTCCCGTGCCTGCTGCAAGGCGGGCAGGAGCATGGCTGCCAGAATGGCGATGATGGCAATGACGACCAGCAGTTCAATCAGCGTGAACGCTGATTGAGTGAAGATGTGAAGGTGTGAAGAGTTTGCCTGCGGCAAACGTGAAGTGCGCCCTGACGGGCGTAAGGATGTGCAGTTTTTATAATTCTTTTTGAGGTAATACACCAGGAGTCCGATCAGGTTAAAATGTTTTTCTTTCATAAATAAGTCCTTTCTTTAATAATGGAAAATTATAAAATGATTCCGGCAGGGAGTCCCAGGGCGCGATCCCGGTTCCCTGAGTTGTTGCATATTTCAATTTCGATCAGATGGGTACCTTTTTCAAGTTCTACTTCCCAGAGGTAGGGGGGAGCAATACGGATCCCGTGATCTTTCCCGTTGATCAGCAGGCGGCCGGAGTCGTATATCCGGTTGAATTTTACAATGTATTTCCCCTGTTGAGAAACTGTTGCCGTTGCCTTGCAGACTGCTGCTCCGGAGTAAGTACTGTACCCGAATTCGCGGAAATCCGCCCTGGTCTGGAAGGGGTGAACTTCTGATACTCCCGTGAGAATAGGGTAACTTTCAGCTCCCGGTTGAAGCGAGGCAGAAAAGACGCCCCGCAAATACGGAGGATTTTCAAAGCAGGGGGAGCCTGTGAAGGAAATGGTGTTGGGGATGGGGGAACGGCCTGTTTGCAGAAGTGAAGTTATGTCACATGCCAGATCCCGGCAATCACGGAACTCCGTTTTTTCAAACTTGTCAAGGGGAACGCCATTAACTGAAAAGCTCCCTTTAGCAAGCATGTTTTCTTCCACTGTAAGAAATACTTTGAATCCTGATGAAACAAGAAATTGTGTATGGAACGCTGTCGCTTCAGCAAAAGGAAGATGACCGTATTCTGCTCTGCTGAAAAGCTCCGTCATACCGCCGCGATAACTCCAAAAGGTAAGAGGAACTGAGTTGAGAGAGGAAAATTGCAGACTCCAGTTTTCAGTTTTCAGTTCCGGCAGAGTCGGCGGGGGAGGGAGTTCACTTGCCAGCTTGGATTCTCCGGGAGCAAGAATAAGTTCTGTGCCCTCAAAAGTGCCTCTGAATTCAAGTGCTGCCCGGTTGAAAATAAAAGTGTCAATGCTGCCGTCTTCTTTTTTGAATTGACGGATAAGTATGGCTTCGCTGCCTTCACCTTCGAGAGAGGGTGCCTGAAAAAGCGCAATGGGGTCTTCTGTCAGATATTTTTTTGCAAATTCCCATTCGGGAGCTCCCGGAAGATCAACGATCCGGGGAACGCCGCCTGTGACAGCAAGTTTACCGCCTTCTTCTACATAACGCTCCAGAAATTGGGCGGTTGAGCGGACAATGAATTTATTGCAGGCAACAAGAAAATTCGGTCGTGAAGAAACATATTCCCTGACATTCTGCTCTGCAAGGGTCACACTGTCGATGGGTTCAAAATCCCGCTGATGAGAGAGCAGGTCTTCTGCAATTTTATGCAATGCTGTGTCAGGGATCTCATCCTCAGGCGCGCGGCATTTCAAGGTGACGTCGGGATAAAGGAACCCGAGAGTACATACATGAGGAGCCGAAAGTGTCTTGCACCGCTCTTTCAGATAGCTGATAAATTCCTTCATATGCCGCCACTGGCTGTGCTGATAAAAGAGTGACGGCGGCGTTTCATCAAAACTTTCGCCCTCAATGGTGTAATCAAGACCGTGGATGTTATAATAAGTGATCCCCATGGCAAGGTGATAGTCTGCCATGAATTTCAGATCACGCAAACTGACGCTGTCACCTCCAACCGCGAAAGCATCTGCTCCGGCAGGCTTACCGGCAAAGCGGGCGGCGGAGGCAACAGTTTTAAGTCCCAGATGGTGTGCCATGCTGCCCATTTTTCCGATACCGCCTCCCAGAGGATCACCGCAGGGAATGTCAAGATACTGCAGGCAGCGCAGTTCATCCGGCCAGCGGGTGTTGGCAAAAGAAAGATATTCCGAACGGCTCAGGTGGCCGGCACTCAGGATCTGGTTGTTATTGAGATATTTTTTCAGATATCCAAGATAGTTTTCACAGAGCAGACGGTGCAATGTCGTGCGGTAATCGTTGCGGATCTTCGGACTTTCTGAGTTGATATTCAAATACAAGTGTGCAAGAAGAGGCAACAGGTCATAGCCGTGATCGTTTTGGAACTCCTCCGGGAAGCGGCGCGTCCAGGGGTAATCACCTTCAGGAGCCGGTTCATCAAGAAAAGATGACACGCACTCTTCTTTCATCACTTCTGTTCCGAAAACATGTTTGTACTCTTCATGGGTGTATTCAACAAGTTTGTCAACAGTTTCCTTGTTGAGAAGATCCGTATTGTGCCGTACTGCATCCCTGAGAATTTCAATAACGACGACCCGGCAGTCACTTTCCGGAGTGTACTCGATTGCCATACGCGTCGTATTCATGGCCCGGCGGCGGTGAGGAAAAGGCAACTGGCCGTAAGGAGAATATGCCGTGGTGTTGATGAAGGCCGGTTGCCATTTTTCACGCAGAGAGCCGCAGTGCTCTGTGATCTCTTTGATATCTCCGGCAGAAGTTATGGCAAATGCCTTGAGCAATGCTCCCTTTTCTGAACAGAATTCTCTGAGTTTTTTTCCTTTTTCTGCTTCAAAGACCAGAAAGTTCAGCCGCTGTGCGGCCAGTTCCGGAAAGTTATTGACGATGCGGTTCCCCGCAGTTCCTGAGGGGAAATTATCTTCATCCCAGATTGAAAATTTGACATCCCGTTGTTTTAATACCTCAATGACGACGGCGAGAGCTTCAAAGTATTGTTTGGAAAGATAAGGGGTCTTCAAGCCGGCGCGGGCATGAAGATAGATCTCTTCAAAGCCGGCTTCGCAAAGCATTGCAGCTTGTTTTTCAAGCTCATCTGCACGAAGGTCTGTATTGAGAAAATATTGTGCGGCAATATGTTTCATAAGCATTCTCCTGATACTTTATGTATGTATTTTAACGGGATTAATATAGTCTGTTGCAAATTTCTTTGCAATGACTTAAATTTTAATATTATGACTTATTTTATCAAATGGAGGTTGCATTTTTGCTCTTGAAGGAGTATATTAACCGGTCGGTTCAAGATGTACGGGGGATGGAAAAATGAGAGTCGATCTGAATTATTTTAAGACGGATGCACATATATTCCGCCATGATCCGGGATTTTATTTGAGCGCCTCTGTAATGGAGCCTCAAAATGTCACTGTGCCTCACAGCCACGAATTTACCGAATGTATTTTTATTACAGGCGGGGAGGGGAAACATCAGTGCAGCAGACAGCCGGAGCGTTCTATCAAGCGGGGCGATATCCTCGTTATTCCTCCCGGAGGGATCCACTGTTACACTTGCGTCAGTGACGATTTGTTCCTTATAAATCTGCTTTTTGATACGACACAGCTTCCTCCGGTGCTTCTTGAACTCTATACACATCCCGGATACAAACAGCTTTTTCTGAAAGATCTTTCCCATTATGAAAATGAGGATTTTCCCTTTTTTCATCCGGAGGAGGTGGTGTTTGATGAATTGGAGTACTTCGCCCGTCAGTTGGTACGCTTCAGCCTGGCCCCCGGTAAACACTGCCGCAAATTGGGAATGTTCATGGTGCTGCTGAGTCTGCTCTCTGAGGCATGGGAAATGGACACTTTCCCTCCGGTGCAGACGGTACTGGATATTCCCAAACTGACTGCTTTTCTGCAAAATAATTTCCAGAGGCAGATCTATCTGGAGGAGCTTTCACATCTTGCCGCCATGTCAAGTGCCACTTTGATGCGCCATTTCTGTGCCTCCCTCGGGATGACTCCCATGGCGTATTTGCGCTCTCTGCGGCTTAAGCATGCGGCGGAGCTGCTTTTGAATTCAACTCTTTCCATCAAAGAGGTCAGCGATAACTCCGGATTTCTGACGGAAGCCTACTTTTTCCGAACCTTCAAACAGCACTACGGAGTCACTCCGTCTGAATTTCGCAGCCGGCAGCAATGAGTTGCGGCAGAGTGCAGACAAAAGGAAAAGGAACTGCCTTTTTTATTTTTTGTTTTTTCCGGGCTTGAAAATAAGAGTGTGACGGTGTACATTATCACGCCGCCAGGTTGTTTTCCGGCGGTGACAAAATTTTATAACCGTATATATTTCAGCAAACAGAATCCGAAACGACCAATTGACTTTTTCGTTTGCTATTTTCGACACAGGTGAGGTGTGTCCGGTGAGATCGTGTGTTTACACATCTTGCCGGATGCCTTCGGCATGTCGGGAAGGGCGCTTGGTCGTGCCCGGGATTCTGGTGTCGGATGCGTCTGGCTTTTTTCTGCATATTCCGGCATGCTGAATCAAGGCAATGAAAAATATTGCTTGGAACAGCTGCCTTTTTTATTTTTTCATTGCTTTTCAGAAAGGCTGGTGCGGCAATGAAAAAAAGAATGGAACTGCGTCTTGATAAAATCCTGCTGAAAGATATCAATTGGTCTCTCCCTTTTGAATATGACGGGGGAGCTCTCCTGAGAGCCGGCGTTGAAAGAGACGGCAAGACAAGTGTGTTCTATGCCGAATTTGAGGGAGATGACGAAGAAACAATGAAACAGTGTTTTGATCTGCTCCTTTTGACCTTGCCCATGAAATCTTCTTTAGCTTGCGGAGCAGAAGAAAATCCGCGTTCTCTTTCTTTCTCAACTTGCAAAAAGAAGAGTGTGGAGTTATCTTAAATCCGGAGCCCTCAACTGTTCCGCCTGAAAAACTCCTGCGGAGCAGAGGAAACATTTTTTACTTCAAGGAGATTTCAGACCTTATGAACGGCAATCCCAGAATCCTTTTTATCGGTGCCCATCACGAAGAGATCGAGGCAGAGTGTCCCAATATCGCCGCTGCGCTCACCCTCGCCGGGTGCGACGTGACGATCCTCAACCCTGTCGGCGGCTGGAACTGGACCTTTATCCGCGGTCTGGGTGAAAACGGCAGAGAACGCACCATCGCAGATGCCACCGCCGCTGCCGCAGAACTGGGATGCAAAAAGGTGATCTGGGATTACCCTGTGGCTCAAACGGACCGTTATCAGGATGAGATCATAGACCGCCTTGCAGCATTTATTGCCGAATATTCTCCTGAGATCGTTTTTATTCATTGGCCCAAAGATACCCACTCCGATCACCGGCTTATTGCCAAGGTTTCGCTTCAGGCGCTGGGCCCCACGCTGAACATCATTCCGGGGGAGGCTCCCGGATTCAAGGCACCTGTGGAAATTTATGCCTACCAGACCGGCGTCTCTCAGGCTTACGGTTTTGTTCCCGATCTTCTGGTCAAAACCGATGAAAAGACCATGGAAATGGCAGACCGTTGTATTGAGTGTTTCAACAACACCGCCCCCCGCTTTGTCCCTGCATGGAAAAAGAATTATCACACCAAAGCCGCCTATTGGAGCAACCTGTCAGGCGGCGACGGTGCCGAAGCGCTCAAGTTCCTCGGGCCCATTCTTCCTCTTGAAGGTTTCAGGCTGAAAGAGATCCTTGGTGAACGCCTGGTCAGCTCTAATGTGTCTGAACTTTATCACTGCAATCAGGACTTCTGGTTATAAAGCGTTTCCGTTTCATAAAAAGCATTTTTTTCGGCTTTTTTAAGCACTTTGAATTGCTTTTTTCTTTTTCCGGCTTTATAATATACTCAGTGCAACTTCTATTTTTATAAGGATTTGTCAAGATGAAAAGTTACCGCATGCAGGATATGACCTTCGTTGAAGTGAAGGAATATCTGAAGACCAACAAAACCATTATTATTCCCTACGCTTTGAGCGAACAGCACGGCGCACACCTGCCGTTGGATGTGGATATCCGCAACTGCGATTTTATGTCTGCCAAACTGGCTGAGAAACTGGATTGCATCATTGCTCCCACTTTGAACTACACCTTCTCAGGCGGAATGCTCCCCGGCACCATCAATGTGAAGCCCAACACTTTTTCCAATTTTGTGGGTGAGATCATCGAATCTCTGGCTCTTCAGGGCTTTGAGAATTTCATCATCCTCCCCGGTCACGGCGGCAGCGAAAGTCTGCTCCATCTCAAGGAATCCCTGCGTATCCTCAAGTGGCTCAACCCCGCTCTGAAAGATACCCTCATCCTGCTGACCCAGCTGTGGGATTTCTCCCCCTCCTGGACCGAGCTCTTTGCACTCCAGGACTACCATGCCGCATGGGCTGAGACCTCTCTGCTGCTTCACTGGTGCCCCGAAGTGGTCCGCATGGACAAGATGGTGCTGGATGAACCCGAAGTCGCAGAAAGACTCCGCGATGATCCCGACAGCTACCAGCTCCGTGAGAGCTTCACCGAAATGAAGCAGGAGGTCGTTCAGACCTCTCAGCGCGCTGATGTGAAGATCGGCGTCATGGGATTCCCCGAAAAGGCCAATGCCGCTTTCGGTGCCCAGATCGAGAAAGAGTTCCTGGATAACGCTGTGCCCGCCATCAAACAGGCGCTGGCTGCCGCTGCTGATGCCCGCAAGACCGGCAAACGCATCGTTCAGGCTGATAATGTGAAAATGAAGATTAACGCTATCTGATATAAAAAAACGTCAAACCAACAAAAGGAGTTTTACCATGGCTATTGACAAGAAACATTATACCGGAGGAAATACCGAAGGCGGTATTACCAGCAGCTACGCCACCGATGACGGCGTGAAACTCAAAGTTCCCTATTCCTTCATGGGCAGTATCTATGATGACGCCGAATATCAGGCCGCCATCGCCGCTATGAAGCAGGATACTCTGACCATGGGTCCCAAAACCCAGGAGTTCCAGAACAAATTCGCCCAGAAGCACGGCACCAAATATGCTTATGCCTGCTCCAACTGCACCACCGGTATGCATGTCATCACTCAGCTTTTTGACATCAAACCCGGCGATGAAGTCATCGTCACCCCCAACACCTTCGTTGCCACCAGTCTGGTGATCCTGAAGGAAGGCGGTATCCCTGTCTTCGCCGATATCGATCCCCGCACCTTCAACCTTGATCCCGAAGATGTTGAGCGCAAGATCACCAAGAAGACCAAAGCCATCTACGTTGTCCACTACGCCGGTCTGATGGTTGACATGGATCCCATCATGGAGATCGCCAACAAGTACGGTCTCAAGGTTCTTGAAGACTGCGCCCATGCCACCGGTTCTTCCTACAAAGGCCGCATGGCCGGCTCCATCGGTGACGCCGGTGCCTTCAGCTTCCACAGTCTGAAGAACATCACCACCTGCGGCGAAGGCGGTATGATCACCACCAACAACGATGAATATGCCAAAGGTATCCAGAACCTGCGCTGCATGAGCAACCAGCCCCAGAGCTGGAACGATCAGCTCGCTGACATCAACAATCCTGTCTGGAACTTCGGTAAGATCACCTGCAAGAAAACCGATCCCATCGAATACTGGCTGCCTGCCCACTTTGATGTGATTCCGTGGAACGGACACTGGGGCAGCAACTACCGCATGAACGAAATCCAGGCTGCTGTCGGCTGCTGCCAGCTGGAAAAACTGGATATGCTCATTGAAAAACGCCGCGAGATCGCTCACAAGATCACCGCCGGAATCCAGGATATTGAAGGTATTGAAGCCGTCTACGAGCCCGAAGATTACTACCACAGCTTCCACCTCTACACCGTCTGTGTGGATGAGAAGAAACTGGGCGGCAGCCGTGACGAATTCATGCGCGTCCTCTATGAAGAAGAAGGCGTTCAGGGCATTCTCCACTACCAGCCCACCTTCCACTTCACCGGACTCAAGCGCATGGGCTATGATCCCGATCAGTGCCCCAAGGCCAGCGAGTTCTTCTACAAGCGCGAACTCAACATCCCCATGCACCCCAGACTTACCGAGCAGAACATCGCCGATACCATCGAAGGTATCAAGAATGCCGCTGCCAAGGTGCGTAAACGGCACAACAAGTTCTGATAAAACAGAACTGTTGGAAATTTCTTCTTCCCGGTTTATTCCGGGAAGAGGAAGAAAAGACATCCTGCTGCAGCGCGGGGTGTCTTTTTGTGTTTATCAAGTATGACCTCTTTGAAGTTATTGAAATGATAAAGGAGAAATTCGGGATGAAAAGAATACTTTATCTTTTTTCTTGCATCTGCTCTTTTGCATTTATTCTCACTTCAGTTTCGGCAGAAGAGCAGCTGGAGCTTTCCGGAAATAAAAATGAATTGCCGGAGCATCTTGTTTTCGGTATCCCCTGTGACGGGGATCTTATTCTCAACCGGAAAGGCTTTTCGCTCGGATACAGTAAAAAACGCCGTCAGGCACTCTGGGTCTCTTATATCCTGACTGCTGAACAATGTGCTTCTGGCAAGGTCAAACGCTCTAATACGTTCAAAATGGATCCGGCGGTCCGTTATAAACCGGTGCGTCCCGGGGATTATAAAGGCTCCGGCTTTGATAAAGGTCATCTGGCTCCTGCAAAAGATATGGCAAGTTCAGTTGAGAGCATGAAAAACTCCTTTTTCATGACCAATATTTCCCCTCAGCTTCCGGGGTGCAACCGGGGAATCTGGAAAAGACTTGAGACGCAAGTACGCCGCTGGGCGGTGCGGGAAGGAAAAATCTGCATCATTACAGGTCCTGTTTTCAAAAAAAGAAACAAAAGGATGAAAGAAAGCAGGATCCCGATCCCCTATGCTT
>JAGBWB010000093.1 GCA_017629975.1 Lentisphaeria bacterium | reverse complement strand
CTTTTTGGCAAAGTGAAAACGTATCAGGTGGTTGACAGTTTCGCGGAAAAAACTTGAACCGGGAACTGCGCCGACACCGGTTTTTTCCGCCAGCAATTCGCAGAATTCAAGGTCGCTGCTGTAACCGAATTCAGAGATATCCGCCAGAACATAGTAGGCTCCCTGGGGAACTGTGTGCGGAATTCCTGCACGGGTCAGGCCGTCGAGAAAATATTGCCGCAGTCCGGTATATTTTGCCTGAAGATCCTGATAGTATGAATCATCGAAGTTCAATGCCGTTACTGCGGCTTCTTGCAGGGGCGTGGCAGCTCCGACGGTGAGAAAATCATGCACTTTGCGTGCAGTATCTGTTATTTCCGGCGGAGCGATTATATATCCCAGACGCCAACCGGTGATGGAATAGGTCTTGGAAAGGGATCCGCAGCTCAATGTGCGGCATCTCATTCCGGGCAGCGAGGCAAAGGGGATGTGTTTGAAAGGCTCGTAGACAATATGTTCATAGACCTCATCAGTAATGACATAGGCATCATATTTTTCGGCAAGAGCGGCAATTGTTTTGAGCTCTTCCAAAGTGAAAACTTTACCGCAGGGGTTGGAGGGATTGCACAAAATCAATGCCCTGGCCCCCTGCCGGAAAGCCTTTTCAAGCTCTTCCGGGTCGAAGTCGAAACAGGGAGGGCGCAAAGGGATGTAGAGAGGTTCCGCCCCTGAAAGAATGGCATCGGCACCGTAATTTTCGTAAAAGGGGGAAAAGACTGCCACCTTATCCCCCGGATTGACCACACTCATCATGGCGCACATCATGGCCTCCGTACTGCCGCAGGTGACGACGATCTCCTGTTCGGGATCGACGGCCAAACCGGTAAAGTGTTCATGTTTCCGTGCCAGAGCTTCTCTGAAATCGGCGGCCCCCCAGGTGATGGAGTATTGGTGGGGACCTTTGGCGGCAGCTTCAGCCAATGCGGCGGTCACTTCGGCAGGGGGATCGAAGTCAGGGAATCCCTGTGACAGATTGACGGCGTTGAAGGCATTGGAAATACGGGTCATCCGGCGGATGACCGAATCGGTAAAACCGTGTGTCCGGCTGGAAAGAGGGCGCATGATTATGAAAAACTCCTTGAAATTGATGATTGGTCTTGTTGTGAAATTATTATTCAGGGACGATCTCCGACCGTTCCGGCAGGATCTTTGTCAGGCAGAGAACGTTGAAAATGGGGGAATAGGCAATGCTCAGGAGAAGAGGTTCCTCAAAAAAGAGTTTTTTCAGCGTCTCTTCCGGAACTTCCGCACCGGGGCAGGGCATGATCAGCCTGCCTCCGTCATAGAGCAGCTCAAGGGCGCAGGAGATACTCTCTGTTTCCCGGGAGGTTCCGTTGAAAGGGGAACTCAGGAGGATATAGCTGTAGTGCTCCTCCTCCTCAAAGATATTTTTACCCGTCTTGAAGTGAGGAGAAACGATCTCCCCGCAGGCGATCTTCTCCTGGTCTGTTTCGCAGAAAACGGATCCGTAGCGGTCATGCTGGATGGTGCGCAAAGCCTCAAAAAGCCGGGGCGGAAGCGTGGGGGTGGCCCTGGGGAAGAGCCCTTCTCCGGGGCGGAGCTCCTGCCAGATGGCACGCTGGAGTTTGTGATGTTCCTGTGCGGCACTCAACACCTCATCCATCTGTTTTTCGACTCTTTCAAAGGCGTAATTTTCCTTCAGAAAGGCAAATCCTCCTTCGGAGATCTTCATCCACAAAGCGTTGTCGTTCATCAGCTCTTCCACAGCCCGGGCGAAATCAGAAGCACTGTCTCTTACAAGAAGATGTTCCCCGTCTTTCATATTGGTTCCCTCTGCGCCGCAGGAACTTGTGACACAGGGGACACCGTAAGCCATGGCGGTTGCGACTTTGCCCTTGGTGCCTGCTCCGTAACGCAAGGGGGCAATGGCGACTTTGGCTTCTTCAAAAAGTTCCCGGGGATCCCCGACAAAGCCTGCCCAGCTGATATGGGGGCAATGGGCCACATGGGCAAGCTCTTTCTGCTGCAAAATATCCTGCCGGAGCTCTTCGCCGATGACGGTGAGATGGCACGGCAGATTTCTTTGTTTCAGCAGGGGGAGGATCTCCTCCACATAATATTTGAGGGCGTCAGCGTTGGGATTGTGGGCACTGCCGATGAAAAGGAGTCCTGAACGCCGCTCAGGAGGGGCGGTCCTGCCGTAAATTTTCCTTGCCTGGGGGATGTGGTGACAGTTCTCCATGCCGAATACGGAAGCAAGAAACCTTTTTTCCTCAGAACTGATAAGAATAACTGCATCGGCACGGCTCATCAGATTCAGTTCCGCCTTTTCAGTCATAAAGGCGTGGAGAGTGAGCTCCTGAGATTTTTTCAGTGCCGCTTCACGCTGTTCCCGGAGAAAATGAAGATCCACCGTGTTGAATATGCAAGCTGCCTGAGGCAGATATTTCCGGATCAGGCGGTCAAAGTTCTGCGCCTGATAGACCCGGGAAACAAAGACAAAGTCAAAGAGATGCCCCCGGGATCTCAGATACTCTTTGAACTGTTTTTTCCCCGCCGTGAAACATTCGACCCCCATCCGCTGAAGAATGGATGTGTATTTAGGCACATAACAGGGGGTGTTCTCTCCGGAAAAAAGCACATGGTATCCCCTTTTGATCATGTATTCCATGAAAAAGAGAGCATCCATTCCCCCGGAACCCCGGTCGGCCCGGGGGATTTCGGCGTCGATGTACAATATGTTCTTTTTGCCTGAAGGAGCTTTGAAAAATTCCTCCCGGGAAGAAGGGCGTTTTTTTGCATCAAGAAGTGTGCAAAAGTTCTCTTTCCACTCTGAACTTACCTCATTGACCTTTGTTTCATCTGCGGTGCAGAGGACACGGGCACAGGGGGCAAGGTAAAGCGGGACACCCTGTTTTGTCAAGGCTGCTCCAAAGGTGAAAGGATCCATGTCAAAGACTTCTGTATCAGCAGGGAGCTCTTCAAAGTGTTTCCTTCTGAT
>JAGBWB010000092.1 GCA_017629975.1 Lentisphaeria bacterium | reverse complement strand
TCTTTCCTGAATACGCTGATGACAACAAAGACTTTTTCGCTCCCTACTGGAACGGATTGGGAGGAGGTTCGAAAAAGAGTACCGCAAGTTGGGCAGTCGCATGGAGCAATCCTGCCCCCACCGGATACCAATTCGGCCTTTATGCAAACTATCTGGGAGTCCACAACACAGGGATCATTTACGGATTCCGTGAAACCGGCGGCAAAAAATATATGTGCAAATACGCCTGCCCCAATCTTCCTGCCACAATTTACAACAACAACTCAAGCGGTTACCGTGTCGGGATCACGATGTTGGGCAGAAACAGTCAGCTGAGAGATGGCTTGCGCCGCTCAAAGGTGCTGCGTCCGGCACAGTATGTCCCCTATATCGAGGGCGAAGGCAGCAGTCCTGATAAGCGCGCCAAAGACAATGTGGAAGGATTCTACGGAGTCGTCGTGGAAGATGCTGTGGCTTACCGTCACGGCGGCGGTGCCAATCCCGTTGCGACAATGGCATACGGCGACGGACATGCGGGATCAAGAAACAAATTCAAGATTCCCGGCTCCTGGAGCATGACCAACGCCTATTACTCCTGTTTCTATCGTCCCCATCCTGTGTATAACGAAGACAAAACAGGTGAATGGTTCAGGAAAACGTTGTGATTTTTCCGGGACATAAAAAATCCTCTTTCTCAAACGGGAAAGAGGATTTTTTGTTTTTATATCTGACGGCTGCTGACAACTTGCAAAGGCATCATCAGAGGCCGGAAGAGGGAACATACCGTACGCCACCGGAATTGGAGTGTCCCATCAGCAAATCCGATCTCCCAGGTATCCCGGAAGGTACCGTCAAGGTGGAGCAGAGTTATTTCAAGAGTGTTTTCATCTTTCCATGAAGCACATCCCGCAAGGGGATGAGGACGGCGATCCTGAAGCTGAGCAGAGAACTCTTCAAATCTGCCGAATCCTGCGCGGATCTCTTCAACGCCCCGGGGCGTTTTCAGGGCAAGAATACATTTGTCAGGCAAAAACTTGATGCTCCCCCCCTCAATTCCGGCAGCATTGGGATAAAACTCAAAAGCGTAATCTTTTATCAGCACCTTTTCCCCGGCAGGAGCCGCCGGAACACCGCTGGAAGCACAAACCTTTTCAAGCAGCGCAGCTCCTTCAGGATCTTCCGGAAGAGGTGCCCCATGGAGTTGAGGCAGAAGCTTTTCCCAGAGAATATCCAGCACCCGTCCCATTTCAGTCATGGAGCCGTTGACAGCAACAGCCATGTCCTCTTCAGGCAGCATAAGGGCATACTGTCCGCAGGCACCGTCGCCTCTGAATCCGTGGCGGGAACGCCAGAATTGATATCCGTAACCGCACTTCCAGTCAGGCAGTTCATTCATGGAGTTGTCGGCATGGGGCAGTGTTGCCTCATCCAGATAATCTTCAGGCAGAAGCTGCACGCCGTTCCAGCGGCCTTTATTCAGCAGCAGCTGGGAAAATTTGGCGATATCCATGGTTTTGAGATAGAGTCCGAAACCGCCGCAGTTGGTCCCGGCAGGGCAGCACTCCCATTCGCCGGGGGTAATGCCCAGAGGTTCAAAGAGCCGGGGCATGAGGTACTCCCGGACATTGAGTCCGGTAACGCGCCGGATCACGGCGCTGAGCATGTAAGTCCCAAGGGAGTTGTATGCAAAAAAGGTTCCGGGATCATGGACCAGGGGAGAACTCAGGAATCCCCGCACCCAGTCTCCTGCGGTATCAGCATGGGCGTAAGGGAACGCGCACACGTCATGACCGCTCCGCATGGTCAGAAGATCCTGAAGCGTCACATCAAACATTCTTTTATCGGTCACACAAGCGCGGTATTCCGGAAAGAAGTCGATCACTTTATCCTCAACTTCAAGTCTTTTTTCCGCCCGTGCCAATCCGATGGCACAAGAGGTGAAACTTTTGCTCAAAGACCAGAGGGCGTTTGGAACATCCGCTCTGTAAGGCGCTCTGTAATTTTCGGCAATGACGGCACCATGGCGGAGCAAAATGATCCCTTTCACATAGGGGAGCTGATTCAGATCCTCAAGCACTTCAGCAAGAAGCGCACTCTTCACCCCCTGAGACTCCGGGGTACATCTTGGCAGTTCAAAACTCATAAATATTCACCTTTCAATAAAGCAGGCAGGGAATATTGCTCTCCTCGGGAAGAAAGAAGTGTAAAAATCCGGAACGCACAGCACTGTGATCTCCCGTATCCCCCTCAATCCCTGAAAAAATTCCTTTTCCTGTAACTCAATACCATTCTCTCAATATAATACTCCAAAGGGATTTTTACAAATGCTTCTTTATAAAAAAAGCCTCTTGTCAAAAATCTTTTTTGACACTGAGAAACGATATGGAGTGCAATAAAGTTTACTTTGCGTCTTGCATTCGGGCAAAGAAGAGTTATATTATAGTATCAGGTCATAAAACTTCATTATATAAAAGAAAGTCCATCAGCTATGAGCAAAGTAAGATTTACAGCGTTTTCCGATTTGCACCACCATCCGGTGTGGTTCAAGTGCGAAGCTCCCCAGCGCCTGGAATCCATTCAGAACCGGGCGGCAAAAGACGGTTCAGAATTTCTGATCCACATGGGGGACTTCTGCCATCACGTCCCTGTTGCCAAAGAGCTTATCAAGCAGTACCGTGATTTCAGCATCCCCGGATACCATGTCTTCGGCAACCACGAATTTGACCTTAACAGCTATGAAGAGGCCCTTGAAGGATATGGTCTGAGCTGCGGCTATTATTACTTTGACTGCAACGGATTCCGTTTTGTCATCATTGACGAGAACTATTTTTCAGATTTCCCGGGAATCTATTTTCACTATTCCGAGCGGAACTACTTTGACCACCCGAAAGGCAGAGATTGGATCAATCCGGAACAGATCACATGGCTGAGAGAAACGATCCTCGGCTCCCCCTTCCCCTGCATTCTCTGCAGTCACGCCACGTTGGAATATGAAGGGGGCATCAAAAACCGTGATAAAGTCCTTGAGATCATCCGGGAGTCCCGGAACCTGCCGGGCAGAGTCATGCTCTGCATCAACGGACACTACCACAGAGACAACTTCAACGTGATCGACAATGTTGCCTATCTGGATCTGAACTCCGCCTCATTTGACTGGATCCCCAATCCCCACTTCCTTTACCCTGCCGAATGGTATCAGGAAATTGAGGGTCTCGGCAATCAGGTGATCTTCAAAGATCCTCTGAGTGCCACCATCACCATTGACAGTGACGGAACCATTGATATTGCAGGAGCTCCGGGAGAATTTCTCTTTGGAATATCCCGCGAAATGACAAACAATTCTCCCTCACGCCGCCCCTGCACACCTTGCATTCTTGACCGCAAAGTCAGAATTTAAGATAAAGGGACAATAAAAAAGGGAACTGTTATCAAATGCAGTTCCCTTTTTTATTTTTCTGATTTCACTGGTCATTGCGCCTTATGATGGTGATCCGGCAGACGATCCCGGAGTTTAACCTTGCAAAGAAACGGTTCTGGATCACCTGAGTAAAGATGTCATTCTGTTCTTCCGGAGTTGCGCCGAGATAGCACATGATTTTTTCCAGGGCGGCAATCCCCAGTTGAAAATCCCCCTGTTTGATCTGAGTGATCGCCGCCGGAGAAATTCCCAGCAATCTTGCAAGATCGCTTTGATTTTTTCTGCGTCTGAACAAAAGTGCTTCAATCCCCTGCCATCCATTGATATTCATTTTACGACTTCCTTTATTTTATGTTGGCGTTGATATTAATATAGCCCATGATTAACTATTTTTCAAGTAATAATTATTATTAATCAATATTTTTATTTAATCAAATGATTAATCTCTTACTTAATACAACAAAGAAAACAAGAACAAAACAAATATCAAAGTCACTTCTTCTCCACCGCTGCCGGGATCTTCAAAGAGTTATTGAACCATAAATCAAATTCCAACAAAAAGCGGCCTGTAAAAACTTTCTGACAAAGTTATTTCACCCACCTGCGGAGAAAACAGTCCTCATAAAAAATCAAAGATTCACAAGAAGAAAATACAAAGTGCACCCCAAAAATCTGAATACAATTTTCAAGGTGCACTTCAACAACCCCACCCCATGCAGAGGCGTTATTTTTCTCACCGGTCATCGCGCCGGATAATAATGATCCGACAAACGATCCCGGAATCCAATTCATCAAAATAACGATTCTGAATCACCTGTGTGTAAATATCTTCCTGTTCCTCAGGCGTCGCGCCCAAATAATGCATGATTTTATCCAGAGCAGAAACTCCGAGTTGAAAATCACCCCGCTTGATTTGAGTGATCGCCGCAGGCGAAACTCCCAGCAGTCTGGCAAGATCACTCTGATTCTTTCTGCGCCTCAATAAAAGTCTTTCAATAACAGGCCATCCATTAATATTCATCATCATATCTCCTTTTTTCACGTTTGACAATGACATTAATATAGCCTGCAATTAACCAATTTTCAAGACACAAGTAAAAACAAATTAATATTTTTATTTAATCAATCACTTAATCTCTCAAAGACATTAATCCATCATATATCTCAACACTTTGCAAAAAAACCATAAAAAAAACTCCTTCCGCCGCCTTTCACAAGAAAGGAAACGCAGAAAGAGCTTTTTCTTAAAGAAGATCTCTTATTTGTGACCTTTACCGTAGACCTTTTCAGGATCAAAAAGCTGTTCACCAAGTTCAGTAAGAGATCCGTCAGCATTGAGCTTGCGGAAGAAGCAGCTGGCATGTCCGGTGTGGCAGGCAGCGCCGCCGATCTGCTCAACCTTGAAGATCACAGTATCTTCATCGCAGTCAACCAGAATTTCGTGAACGATCTGCACATTGCCGGAGCTTTCGCCCTTGTGCCACAGTTTCTGGCGGGAACGGGAGAAATAAACGCCGTGTCCGGTTTTCAGAGTTTCGTTCCAGGACTCCTCGTTGATATAGGCGAGCATGAGAACTTCGTTGGTCTTCCAATCCTGAGCGATAGCGGGGATCAGACCGCCGCATTTTTCAAAGTCAAGTTTCAGCATTTTTTTCTATCCTTAAATTAAATTACCGAATTACTCAATGATCTTGTTGAGAGGGAACTCCACAATGCCTCTGGCACCGGCACGTTTGAGTTCGGGGATAAGTTCGCGGGCAACATGCTCGGGAACAATGGTGTTGACAGCCACCCATTCTGCATCAGAGAGGGGGGAAACGGTGGGCTTTTCCAAAGCGGGGAGCAGCTTGAGAACGGCGTCAAGCTCAGCCTTTTTGGCATTGAGCATAAGACCGCACTTGCCTTTTGCAAGCATCACACCCTGAAGCAGCATGGCAAGGTTTTCGATCTTGCGGCGCTTGAAGTCGGACTTCATGGCGTTGTGGTTGGCGATGAAGCGGGTGGTTGAAATGCAGAGAGTGTCAACGATCCGCAGATTATTGGCACGCAGAGAGGAACCGGTTTCGGTGATCTCAACGATGGCATCTGCCAGACGGGGAGGTTTCACCTCGGTCGCGCCCCAGGAAAACTCAACCTTGGCATTGACGCCGTTTTCCGCCAGATAACGCTGGGTCATGCCCACAGCTTCAGTGGAAATACGTTTGCCCTCAAGATCCTTCACAGACTGGATGGGGGAGTCGTTGGGCACAGCAAGAACCCAGCGCAGAGGATTGGTGCCGACTTTTCCGTAGACAAGCTCAGCTGCTTCGTGGACATCGGAGTTGTTTTCTCTGATCCAGTCGTAACCGGTAAGTCCGCAGTCAATGATCCCCTCTTCCACATAGCGGGACATTTCCTGAGCGCGGATGAGCAGACACTCGATTTCCGGATCATCAATGGAAGGGTAATAGGAACGGGAACTGATCTGGATCTTATAGCCTGCTTTGGCAAAAAGATCAACGGTGGATTGTTCAAGACTCCCTTTCGGGATTCCGAGCATAAGTTTTTCCATAAATAAAAATCCTTTCTTAAATTACAATGTCTCAGGGATAAAATACACCAACTTTGCCGTTTAGTCAAGATAAAAAGCCTCTTTTTTTCGCATTGTGGACTGGAAAAAATATCTTTTTGTGCTAAAGTAATAGAAATACCATAAACAAAAACAATAATTTTCTGAAACAGGATATAAAAAATGGGTACTTATCTGGCATTTGATCTTGGCGCTTCAAGCGGACGCGGCATACTCGGAACACTGAAAGACGGCAAACTTTCTCTCAAAGAAATACACCGTTTCCCCAACGGCCCCCTGGAAAAGGAGGGTTCTTTCTATTGGGACTACCCCGCTTTGCTCAATGAACTTAAAACCGGACTTAAAAAAGCTCTCGCTGAAACCCCTGCCATTGACGGTATCGCCATTGACACCTGGGGCGTGGACTACGCATTCTTCAGAGGCAATCCTCCGGAACTGGTGCGGCTCCCCTACAACTACCGTGATCCCCGCACTGTGGCGGCAGCAGAGAAACTCTGGAAGATCATTCCTCAGGAGGAGCTCTACAAACTTACCGGGATCCAGTGCATGACTCTGAACACCATCTATCAGCTTTACGCCCACAGCCTTGAGCATCCTGAAGACTTTGAAAACAGCTGTTTCCTCAATATTCCTGACGCACTGGCACTGGGACTTGGAGGCGATTTCTCTGCGGAGTACTCCCATGTTTCCACAACCAATCTTCTGGATCACGCTACAGGCTCCTGGTGCTGGGAGATCATAGATAAGCTGGGACTGCCCCGGACCATCTTTCCCCCCGTCGTCCCCAGCTGCAGCTGCGGCGGCACACTCAGCGAAGCTCTTCAGAAAGAGCTGAACGCCCCTGCGCTCCCCATCTATAAAGTGGGTTCCCACGATACTGCAAGCGCCGTGCTGGCAGTTCCTGCTCCTCAGGAAGGCTCCTGGGCATACATCAGTGCCGGAACATGGGCGCTTCTCGGCGCCGAACTTGCCAAACCTGAACTGACTGCCGAAGCTGAAAAGAACGGTTTCACCAATGAAGGCGGCGTGGGCGGAACCACCCGGTTCCTGACCAACATCATGGGCAGCTGGCTCTTTCAGGAAACCCGCCGGGTCTGGAACGAATCCGGCAAAAATCTTTCCTTTGCCGATCTGGAAAATATGGCTCTGGATGCTGAGTTCTGTTCATTCTTCATCAACCCCAACGATCCCGGTTTCGCAACTCCCGGCGACATGCCCAAACGCATTGCAGACTTCTGCGAGCGCACCGGACAGGGACGCCCTGATTGCGACAGCGAGATCATCCGCGCCATTTATGATTCACTTGCCCTTTACTTCAAGTGCAAATTGGAAACTCTTGCTGAAGTCCGCAAAGACTCCTATGCCTGCCTGAACATCGTGGGCGGCGGCACCAAGGACAGACTCCTTATGCAGCTGACCGCTGATGCCTTGAACATTCCCGTGGTGGCAGGTCCCGTTGAAGCCACCGCCATCGGCAACGTTCTGGGACAGGCCATCGCCTCAGGCGAGATCGCCGGAGCTGCTGAAGCCCGTCAGGTGGTGCGCAACTCCTTTGATGTGGTCCGCTACAATCCTGATCCCACAGTCCACGCGGGCTACATGCGTCACTTTGAACGCTTCAAGAAAGTTCTCTGATGCGTTTTTGTTCCATTCTGGCAACACTCTTTGCGGCGTTGCTCCTTTGCGGAGAAACGCCGCGGATCATTTATTCCGCCCAGGGGGGCAAGGTCAAGAGCTTTGACCCTGTCCTGGCGGATGATCTTGGTTCTTTCAATATCATCGGCGCCCTCTTTGATACCCTGGTGCAATATGATTATACCAGGCGTCCTTACACGCTCAAGTGTTCCATGCTGGCGGAAATGCCCCGTTTTTCCAAAGATTTCCGCTCCTGCCGTTTCAAATTGCGCGCTGATCTGAACTTTGCGGATCATGCTGTTTTCAAAACACTTCCGCGGGGTACACGGATTACTGCGGACGATGTTTTCTTTTCTCTGAAACGCCTCTGCGATCCCCGGAAAAACAGTCCTCTTTACTGGATATTACGCGGGAAGATTGCCGGAATGGATCAATTCCGGAACGCCGCAGCAAAGGCAGCACCTTTTGACTTTTCGCCTTATGATCTGCCCATCCCCGGCATGATCAAACACAATGATTTGGAGTTCACGCTCCGCTTTACTTCGCCTCAGCCCCGATTCCTCTATCTTCTTGCCATGCCCAGTACTGCCGTTGTCTCCCGGCAGGCGGAAGAGTACTATCGCAGTAAATCCGGAGATTTTCCCGTCAGCTCCGGACCATTCATACTGAAAAAACATCTGCGGGACTACAAACTCCACCTGACCCGCAACCCCAATTACCGCCGTGAGTTTTTCGCTGAAGCCGCCACTTCCTCTGACCGCAGGCGTCCCCTGCCCCTTGCGGATGAGATCATTCTCTACACAGTCAAACAGCCGGTGACGGCATGGCTTCTTTTTCTTCAGGGAAACATCGACTATAATTCCATCGGCAAGGATGATGCCGATCTTGTTGCGGGGGGAGAACTCCCTCAGGCACTTCAAAAGCGGGGGATCCAACTTTTGCGCTCTCCCTCATTTGAAGTCCGTTACATCGGTTTCAATTGTAATGATCCTCTGCTGAGCAAAAACCGAAAACTCCGTCAGGCCTTGAGTCTTGCCTACAATGTTCAGCGCCGGATCATCCACGCAAACGGTCAGCTTCTGCGCGCCCACACGCCCATTCCTCCCGGCGTGGCGGGGCACGACGCAGAGTTCCGCAATCCATGGAGTGCAGATGACCTTGCAAAAGCGCGCCGACTTCTTGCTGAAGCGGGATTCCCGGGCGGCGAGGATCCCCGGACCGGGAAACCGCTCAGACTCACCTTTGACCAATCAGGTGACACGACTTCTCACCGCCAAATCGCCGAACTGACCCAAAAAGAATTCAAAGAACTGGGCATTGATCTTGAATGTATATTCAACTTCAAACCCCGCTTTTTTGACCGTCTGCGCCGCAACCGGATGCAGTTGTTCCGTCTTTCATGGACAGGGGACTACCCGGACGCTGAAAACTTTCTTCAACTCTTTTACTCCGGCAACTCAGGCAGCTGCAACCGGACGGGGTTTTCATCGGCGGAGTTTGACCGCCTTTACGA
Source organism: Lentisphaeria bacterium (assembly GCA_017629975.1). Lineage (GTDB taxonomy): Bacteria > Verrucomicrobiota > Lentisphaeria > Victivallales > Victivallaceae > UBA1784. The sequence continues at coordinate 511 of JAGBWB010000092.1, read as the reverse complement.
AAGGATCGTCACGCTCCCTGATTCACCTGAGCGGCAGATTCTCTGCAAAGAGGCAGCAGCCCTGATCGCTGCTGAAGCGCCATGGATCTTTGAGGGGTATCCTGTTTCTTACCAGCTTTTGAATCCGTGGCTGGAAAATTTTCTTCCCCATGATTTTGAATTTACCCGTCTCAAATACCTGACCATTGATCCTGCCAAACGAGAAAAAAGCCGCAAAAGTTTCAAACCTCTGAGCTTCTCTGATTTGCGCTGAAAAAACATTATTGCTCAAAAATCTTCCCCAAGGAGACGTTTCAGATCCTTCACGCGCCATCAGTTCCACTCCGTGCGGCAATGACAGCAGCGTTTTCTGTGGTGTCAGAAAATACCAGAGTACTGTTATCCGACAGGGTTCTCAGAATTTTTGCGGTATACTTAAAGCCAGACCGTCAAAAATCGTGTTGTCATAGTTTTGGGGACTTTCGCAGTAAAGTCGGACTTGCTCGCCACGGCGTAACGGAGCGAAGACGGG
>JAGBWB010000091.1 GCA_017629975.1 Lentisphaeria bacterium | reverse complement strand
TCCGCAACACCCTTGAAGAGGCCAAGGAGCGCAGCGAAAAAGAGGCGCGCCGCATTCTGACCTACGCCATCCAGCGTTACGCTTCAGACTGCACCTATGAACGCACCACCGCCACGATCCCCCTGCCCAACGATGAAATGAAGGGGAGGATCATCGGTCGCGAAGGACGTAATATCCGCACCATTGAAGCTGTCACCGGTGTGAGTATCCTTATTGACGACACCCCCGAAGCGGTGGTCATCAGCTGTTTTGACCCTGTCCGCAAAGAGGTTGCGCGCCGCCTGATGGAGCGTCTGATCGGCGACGGACGGATCCACCCCACCCGCGTTGAAGAACTTGCCAAAAAGATGGGCAAAGAAATTGAAGATGAACTCTTTCAGGAGGGCGAAGCCGCCGTCCTTGAAACCGGTATCCAGGGCGTTCCCCCTGCCATCATCCGTCTGCTGGGCAGACTGAAGTACCGTTACAGCTTCTCTCAGAATGTGCTTCAGCACTCTCTGGAAACCGCCTATTTCATGGGTATCATCGCCGCTGAACTGGGTCTGGATGAGAAACGCGCCAAACGTATCGGTCTTTTCCACGACCTGGGCAAAGCCATCGACCATGAAATCGAAGGTCCCCACGCCAAGATCGGTGCCGATATGCTCCGCAAGTACAATGAAAACAAAGAGGTCGTCCACGCGGTTGCCGCCCACCACGGCGAAGTGGAAGCCGAAAGTCTCTATGACGTTCTTGTCAGCGCCTGCGATACCCTGAGCGCCTCCCGCCCCGGTGCCCGCAGCGAAACCACTGAACTTTACCTCAAACGCCTGGAACAGCTTGAAGGCATCGCCAATGAATTCAACGGTGTTGAATCCTGTTTTGCACTTCAGGCGGGCCGTGAGATCCGCGTTGTGGTGATCCCCGAAAAGATCGGCGAAGGCGAAGCGCAGATGATGGCGCGTGAAATCAGCGAAAGAATTGAGAAAGAGATGACCTATCCCGGTCAGATCAAGGTGACTGTCATCCGCGAGACCCGCTCCGTGGAATATGCCAAATAATCAGGAATAAACCTGAAAATGAATGAGAATCTTTTTTGCAGGGCTCGCCTTGAAGTTGATCGTGAGGCGATCAAATCCAATGTGCGCGCTCTGCAGGGGATGTCACAGAATTGTGATGTCCTCGGTGTTGTCAAAGCCAACGCCTACGGTGTAGGTACTGATATCGTGGTTCCGGCGCTCCTTGAAGCAGGCGTAAAGGTTCTGGGCATCGCCACCTTGAGCGAAGCAGCTGAGTTGTTGAAATACGGCGTTGAACTGCGTATGCTCAGCGGTGTCATGCCTGAAGAGATCGCCCCTGCCATTGAAATGGGCGTCACGCTCCCTGTCATCGACTTTGAAACCGCCCTTGCCATTGACGCGGAGGCGGCACGGCAGAAGCGCAAGGCCACAGTTCAGCTTGCCATCGACTCCGGCATGGGGCGAGTGGGGATCCGCCTCGCCGAAGCTGAGGAAACGGCGAAAAAGATCATCGCACTTGAAAACCTCAATGTGACAGGCTGTTACTCCCACTTTCCCAAAGCTGAACCGGGAGATGCCGGTTCCCTTGAACAGATTTCCGGAATGACCCGTCTTGCCCATGTTCTCCGGCTGCCCCAGAATCATCTGGCGGCAAGTGAAGGGACCCTTTTCATGCCGGGGGCAAGCCGTCCTCCTTTCAACCTCATCCGTCTGGGGATCGCCATGTACGGCGTTCTCCCTGACTGCGGCATGAAAGGTGCGGTGAAATTCAAGAGCCGTCTTGCGGCGGTGCGCCGCTGCCCTGCGGGGGGAACGGTCAGTTACGGAAGACTCCACAAACTGAGTTCCGAAACCCTCGTGGGAACAGTTGCCGCAGGTTACGCCGACGGTGTTCCCCTGAAACTCACCAACAAAGGATTTTTCCGGGTCAACGGCAAACTCTGCCCCATCCTCGGCAGAGTGACCATGGACTACACCATGATCGACCTTTCCGCCGTGCCCGGGGCGAAAGTCGGGGACAAAGTGGAGCTTTTCACCTCAATGCAGGGGGACTCCATCGACATCGCCAACTGGAGCAATTACAAAGGAACTCACGCCTGGGACATCCTCTGTTCCATTTCTCCCCGTGTTGAACGGCGTGCTGTTAACTGACCCTGATCATTTCCATAAAAAAAAGGAGCTGTTTTGCAACGGCTCCTTTTTTTGCAGCGTGATTTGAGAATCAATCCATCTCACCAAGTTCCGTGAAAGTCGCCACAAGTTCGGGGATATTGGCGTTGGCGCGGCAGGGAAGCACCTCGCTCTGGATGACCTTGAGCCGGGGGGCTCTTTTGAGCAATCTCACAATATGCACCCAATCAATACATCCGTCGCCGGGAAGAGCGTGGGCATCGTTCCACCCGGAGTTGTCGTGCAGATGACAGTTGACCACGTTGGGGAGCATCTTTTCAAGGGCCTGATCTTCCCAGAGGGGAACGGACTTCCCGGCGGCCTGCCAGCCATTCCAAGCGTTTCCGGTGGCGTAATTTCTGCCGTTATCCATAATATTGGCGTGTCCGGAGTCGTAGCAGAATCCCAGTGCATCGGTGGGAAACTCCGCCTTGATGCTGTTGAGCACATCGGGCGTGTTCACTGAGAACCAGATGTTTTCAATGCAGATGGTGATATTCAGCTTTTCAGCAAGGGGCAGAAGTTCGCTCAAACTCTCTTTCATGCGGCCGATATGGATCTCATCAGCAATACCCGTTGCAGGCTCAAAGTGGTTGTTGCCGAGGTGGATGGTGATGGTATCCACATTCATATAGCGGCAAATCTCAAGGGCAAGTCTGAGTCTGGCAAGCATCATGGGGCGCTTCTCGCTCCAGGGACAGTTCAAATCAAGGCGCGGGCCGAAGGGTGCATGGGCATCGCAGAAGCTCAATCCCGCATTGTTCATCTCTGTGGTCAGTGTATCAGCCAGAGCAGGCTTCTCAAAGATCTGTGTTATGAGAGATTCACCCAGCACAAGGTGTTTTGCACCATAACGGGCAAACTCCGCCATGATGTAAGGACGCATATTTGCGGAAACATTTTCAAACTCATAAAGATATGTCACCGGGACCTGAAACATGATAAAGACTCCTGTTTTGTATTATATGCTTGAACACGCGCTTATTATAACACTTCGATTTCTTTTTTTCAAGCATAAAAACTTTTTTTCAGGAACTTTCGTTTGAAATACGGTTTTGAAGTGCTATATTTATCCAAATTAAATTTGAAAGGAGTTTTTTTATGAGTAAATCAGAAACAGCCAGAGAATTTTTCATGCAGGGCGCCAACTGTGCTCAGGCGGTCTTCGGTGCATTTGCCAAAGAGTGCGGCCTCACTGTTGAACAGGCTCTTGTCATCAGTTCCGGATTCGGCGGCGGCGTGGGCAGAATGCGTGAAGTCTGCGGCGCCGTCAGCGGCATGGTCCTTGTCCTTGACATGCTTTACGGTTCAGGGGATCTGAACGACAAAGGCGCCAAAGACGCTCAATATGCCAGAGTCCAGGAGCTTGCCAACGCTTTCAAAGCCGAGTGCGGTTCCATCGTCTGCCGGGAACTGCTGGGACTTGACAAAAAAGCCCCCACCCCCTCTGAATCAGAAGCACGCACTCCTGAATACTACAAAAAGCGCCCCTGTGCCGAAATGGTGGCGCTTGCGGCGGAACTCCTTGAAAAATATATTGAAAAGCGAAAGGCAGAAATATGAAAAAGTTTTCAACACTGCTCCTTCTTTTTCTTTTTCTGACTCTTGGAGCCAAAGAGTACTTTGTTGCCACTGACGGCAAAGATACAAATCCCGGAACGGCAGAGCGCCCCTTTGCCACCTTTGCCAAAGCTCTTTCCGTCATGCAGGGCGGGGACTCCATGAATATCTTTCCCGGCGTCTACCATCAGGCCATAGAGGCGGCATTGATCCGCACTTCGCCCACAAAGCAGACGGCGATCCGGGCGGTTTACCCCGGAACGGTGCTGCTCAGAGGCGATGTGGATGCCCCGAAATTCACCAAGGTCCCCGGAAGGGCATTCACCTATGTCTGCGACTGGTCAGGTCCTGTGGAAACCGTCTATGAACGCAACTCCCTTATGGCTTACCAGCTGAGAAACAATTACACCGGCCTTGACTTTGAACGGGGCGTCTGGTACTATGATAAAAAGAAGAAAAAACTCTATGTCGTGACCGGCAACGGCGCCTCCCCTGAGGAACACTACCTCACCATCAGCACCATCAACAAGATCGGCATCACAGTCGGACAGTACAAACAAGAGCCCCGGACATGCAATCTTCTTATTGAAGGTCTTGCTGTCACCGGATTCTATTTCAGCGGCGACACCAACAAGCGCCCCACTGCCAACGAAGGTATCTGCGGCAGATATCTGAAAGACTCCCTCATCCGCAACTGCGATACATTCCTCTGCGGCGGCGGCATCCGGCTCTGGAAACCTGTCAGCACGGTCATTGAAAACTGCCGCGCCTACGGCAACGGCGCCATGTATGCCGGTTCGGGGGGAAACATCATCATCAACGGTCCGACTGAAAATTGTGCCATCCGGGATTGTCTTGTTTTCAACTCCTGCAAAGCGGGGATCCGTTTCTACGGCGGCACCATCAAGAACTGCGTCATTGAAAAGTGTGTTTCAGGCGGAGGACATGAATTCGGCGACATCTGGTGCAAGGGGGCATCTGACGGAAAAAGTTTTATCCGCAACTGTTTTGCCGCAGGCAACATCTATCCCTCAAGCACCCTGCCGAACATGCCGTCTACAGAATCCAACAATGTCTACTACTACACCAGTTACAGCAAAAATAAAAACTCCATCATGACCTGGCGCAGCACCTATGACCACAACAGGACCTTTGCCGATCCTGAAAACTGGGATTACCGTCTGCAAAAAAACGCCAAAGTCACAGGCGGACTTGTTGACAGAAAAAATGTCTATTTTCTTTCCCCCTCAGGGAAAGATACCAATGACGGCAGATCCATTGATACCCCATGGCGTACTTTGCAGAAAATTGAACCCGGCAGCACCGTTTACCTTGAACCCGGAACTTATGCGCCTTTCAAAATCGCCGTTCCCGGTGTCACCCTTGCCGGAAGAGGCAGCAGAAAAAACATCATTGTCAAAGGCGGTTCCACCGGTGTCATCATCAGTGCTCCGGGCGTCACCCTTGAAAGGATCAATTTTCTCAGTCAGAGCAAGAATTCGCTCCTCCTTGAATCCGGCAACGCCAAGATCAGCAACTGCGGCTTTGACGGAGCGCCGGCTGCCATTGCCGGGAAAAATCTGAAAAGTATCACCATAAGCAACTGCGCTTTTACGGGGGTCCCCTATGATTTTGTCAATGTGCAGGCCAATATCCACTCCAACATCATGGCAAAGGAGGGCAAAAGCGACAGCAAAAGCCTTCTTTTCTTCAATGCCAATGCTTTCCCTGTTAAGAACGCCCAGCCTTACAGCCTGGTGATCCGTCCTGAGTACAGAAATGTGAAAAAGGGGGACTTCACCCTGAAAAATGCGAAACTTTTCAACGGAAGAGGAATGCTCGGATATCCCGTGGGGCCCTACAGACGCATTCTCTACCGTGAAAAGAATATCCCCGCCGGACTCCGTGCCCATGCCGTAGGCAGCACTGTTGCCAACATTGAATTTTTCAACGGCATCAACAAGGTTGAAAACCGTCTTCTCATGGGGGAATCCCCCGACAAAATGCAGCTGGTCATTCCCAGGTGGCAGGATCCTGATTCCCCTTTCCGTACATACACCTTCAACGGTTTGAAACCGGGAAAGAAGTATTATGTCAGGATCGACTCCATCATGCCCAAACGGCTGCTGCTGAGCAATGAAGAGATCTCAAGTGCGGCAGAGCGGCTCTACAAGGGCAGCACCAGAGGCCCTGTGCTTGAATTTACCACTCTGCCCAAAGATCCGGCACCCCGGGAGTATCATGTCAGCGTCAGAGGTGATGACCTGAACCCCGGTACGGCGGCAAAGCCCTTCCGCACCATCTCCAAAGCGGCAGAACTTCTCCGGGCGGGGGATACGGTCACGATCCACGGTGGAACTTACAGCGAAGCGGTGCATCTGCGTTCCGGAGGCGCCCCGGGACTCCCGGTGACTTTCCGGGCGGCGCCCGGCGAAAAGGTCTTTCTGGAGGGAGCAAACCAGAAACTTTCTTTTGCATTCCGCAGCCAGAATAAATCCCATATCCGTTTTGACGGATTCCGCTGCCGCTTCTTCAACGGCACGGGGCGGGGCGTCATCCAGCTGTCAAACGGCAAAGACCACAGGATCACCCGTACCATCTTTGACGGACGCGCCCCCAACTACACCAACGGCAGTGTACAGGCGGAAAATATTACGGATCTGCTCATTGAAAACTGCGTAACACTCCGGGGATTTCAGGGCATGTGGCTTCAGAAGTGCGACAATGCTGTGCTGAGAAACAACCTTTTCCATGTCAATCAGCTCACGCCCCTTGCCATGAACTATCAGCCAATGAAGGTCACCATCACCCACAATATCTTCTTTGACACGGTCATGCAAAAACAGCGCAATCCGCTTCTGGCGCTCCCTTTTCCTGAGATGCTGACTGTTGAAAACAACTGTTTCTATCTGCGCGTCCCCCCTGCTGAAAGGCTCATGTGCGGAGCACTCCTTGCAAGCGGAAAGGGACGCATGACCTTTACTCAGTTCAGAAAGTTCAAAGGGGGCAGAGAAACCAATATTTTTGTCAATCCGCAGCTGAAAAGCACGCCTCAGCTCACAACATTCAAATCTCTTGCAGAGCGTGACAGACTATATCCCGCCTGTGCCGCTGATGAAGATAAAAAGGAGCTGGGAATGACCGCTCCCGGCATTTTCAAAGCGTGGGACTGGAAGGATTATTTCCCCCTCCATCCTCTGTGCACAAAGAAAACCGCAGGCAGCCCCATGGGACCTGATCCTGCGGCTTTCAAAGGATTCCTGTAAAAATCTAAAGATCAAGCACCTCGTTAAGAGGTACTTCGCGCTGAAGCACATCCCCCGTCAGGTAGAGGGAGCCGGAAACGACTGCCACCCCGGCGGGGTTTCTTTTTGCCCGGGCAGTTTCAAGAGCGGCGCCGATATCCTCAAGATACTCATAAGAGATCCCGTGTTCCCGGGCAAGAGCGCTCAGATCCTCTTCCGTGGCAATGCCCCGCTCCGCCGCCGGAACAGGCACAAAGATGAAGTGTGAAGCGATCCTGCTGAGGAGCGCGACGCAGGATTTGTAATCCTTGTCCCGGAACGCACCGTAAACAACGGGGTGTTTCACCCCGGGATAAAGCTCTTCAAGAGCCTTCACAAAGGCGGAAACGCCGTCGGGGTTGTGCCCGCCGTCGATCATAAGCGTGCTGTTGACCAGCTGACATCTGCCGGGCCAGCGGGTATCTTTAAGGGAGTCCAGTGCGGCGGAACCGTCAAAGTGCCACTTTTCCGCAAAGTAGTTGACCACATTGTAAACGGTGCGGAAATTTTCCCGCTGCATGTACCCCGGCAGAGGCAGAGAGAAGTTTTTCCCCTCATAAGTAAAGCGCTGGCACATCATGCCCTTTTCAGAAAGGGAATAGCCCTCACATTCAGGAACAGGCGCCGCGGGGGGGAATATTTCACAATCAAGCTCCCGGGCGCGCTTTTCAATAACGCTCTTTGCCTCATCGGGCAGACGGTTGTAGAAAAGGGGCACTCCCTCTTTCAGGATCCCCGCCTTTTCAGCGGCGATCTCTGCAAGGGTATTGCCCAGAAGATTCTGGTGGTCATAGGCGATATTGGTAATGACGCAGCCGCAGCTTTGGACCGCATTGGTGGCATCAAGGCGTCCGCCGAGTCCGGTTTCCCAGATGACCACATCCACCCCGGTGCGGCAGAAGATCAGCGCCGCAAGAACAGTTGCATATTCAAAGTAGGTGAACTCCGTCCCCTCAGCGGCGCGTGCCAGCTCTTCGCCGAGCTGATTGAAGATCTCTTCTGGCACAGCCTTGCCGTTGACCCGGAACCTTTCACGCACATCTATCAGGTGGGGTGATGTATAAAGGCCTGTGGAAAACCCGGCACTGCGGAACGCATGTTCCAGCATGGCGGCGGTGGAGCCTTTGCCGTTGGTTCCCGCAAGATGGATGAATTTCAGATACTTTTCAGGGTTTCCGGCACGTTTGAGCAGCTCCTTTGTGGAGTCCAATCCCAGACGGATCCCGAACATATTGCAGTTATTCAGAAAATCAGCAGTTGAAAACATTTTCACCGTACTCCTGTTTTGGGTTCGCATTGTGACCAGCTGGGCATGGAAACAGGCAACTTGGGTGAAACCAGAAGCCGGGTATTTCCGCTCCATGTATCAATGACATAGAGTTCCTGTTTCCCGTTCCATGTACGCTTGCAGACCAGCTGGCGGTTGTCTGCCGCCCAGCCGGGGGATTCCCATTCACCGGGGAGCTTGACCACCTGTTTGTTATCCTCTTTCCGGGGATCGTAAACGGCAATGGTGTATCTGCCGTTGACCCGTGTTGCATAAGCAAGTTTTCCATCCCCGGAGCAGTCGGGGGTCACAGCATCGGAGCCCACTGTGGGCATCCGGCGGCGGCGGTTTGCGGCAAGTTCGTGGCGGATGATCCGGGGACGGCCGCTCTCATCGCTCACATAGAAAACATATTTTCCGTCAGGACTCCAGCAGGGAGAAGCCTCAACGGCTTTATCCCGGGTCAACCGGCGCCTGTGCCCTGTTGAAAGATCTATCACATAGATATCAACCTGATGATCCGGACTGCGGATCACTGCCATGTATCTGCCGTCTGGACTGACTGAGGCGCCGGCATTGATCCCCTGAGAACCGGAGATCAAACGGCTGCGCCGGGGTTTGGCGATGGTGGTTTCAAGAACATCTATACCGGTGCGTCCGTATTTGGAATAGCAGATGCTCAACCCTTTGGGAGTCCAGCAGGGCTCCACGCAGAGCGCTCTGAAAAAGGTCAGCTGCTCCATATCGCGTCCGTCGATATCGCAGGTGTAGATGTTGCTGACTCCGGGAGATGTCCGGGCGCAGAAAGCGATCTTTGAACGGCAGAAGCCTTTGACTTTAAGCTCTCTGAAACTTTTTTCAATAATGGTATCCACAGCGGTCTTTGCGCTGCTTCTGGCAGACGTCCCCTTGCTGAAGCGCCATGCGCCCGCAGAAACGCCCCCCATTTTCAGATAAAGGAGAAATGTTTTCCCCTCGTCTTTCCCCTCAAGGGTGTAATCCGCCGCCTTGGAGTCTCTGACGCAGTCAAACCAGCCGCAGGCGGCAAGAAAGCGGTTGATGGCATCGGTCAGAGGGGCATCCCCCGGAACTCCGGCAAACCAGATGGAGGGATTCTGGCTGGTGGTCTTTGAAACAGTCAGTTCACGGACCCGGGGAGCAGAAGTTTCTCTGCTGAATGCAGGAGTGAGCAAAAGAGCTGAAAGAAAGATAAAAATGTGTTTTTTCATACGATTTGATCCCGGAATAAATATAAAAAAAGTGTTCAGCACAATGTATAGCCACATCAATAATTTTTCAAGACCGAAAGCAGATTTTCTGCTAAAAATTCCGCCTGTTCTTCATCAAAATCAAAGCCGAAACTCAAACGCAATCCGGAAAAGCTCTCCTTTTTGTTGAACCCCAGTGCCTTGAGCGCCGGGGAGCCCCCGGCACTTTCAGCGGCGCAGGCGCTCCCTGAGCCTGCCATAATGTTTCTTTCGCTGAGGAGCCGCACCACCACCGCCCCCTGTTTGCCGGGGAGATAACAGTGGAGAATATAGGGGGAACTTAAATCCTCAGGCACAGTAAAGCGCAAGTGTTCGCTCTCAAGTTCGCGCCGCAGAAAACAATTGATCTTTTTCATCTTTTCAAAGGAACTTTCAAGCAGGGCGCATCTTTTATGCACAGCATAAGCACAGCTGAGCGCCGCAGGGGGGAAGACCCGGGAAGCGGTATAATAGGGGTGACGGCTCCGGGCGGCAGCTTCAAGAAACTTCCCGCTCCACGGAGCGCTTTTTCTGACCAGCAGCGCCGCGCCGCCGGGAGATCCGAATTTGATCCCGGAAACGGCGATCAGATCCGCTGAGCGCCCCAGTGACGCCATGGGGAGTTTCCCCGCCATTTGAACTGCATCGGCAAAACGGATACATGTATCAGGCAGAACTCCGAAAAGCGCGGGCAGATCCTGAATGACCCCCAATTCACTCTGGACGGCGGTCAATGCGGCAAGTTCAAAGGAGCCTTCTCTCTTTTCAAGGCGTCCCTCACGGGTACACTCAAGAAAGGTCAGAGAGGAATTTCCGGCTTTGAGCATGGCGCTCAGAGCGGGGTGTTCCAGATGGGAAGTGATGACCCGGCGCTCTTTCAGAAGACCTGCGTTATAAAGCAGATTGAAGATACCGGTCCCGGAATCCGACCAGCAGACGGTGAACTCATCGCCCCCCGTCAAATCGGCGGCAAGTTGGGCGCCTGCGGCGTCAAGAGCTTTACGGATCTCACGGGACTCCTGATGGAGCGACTCCTGATTGGCGCCTGCGATGCGGCAGGTCTGCACAAAAAACCCTAAAACCTCCTCATCCGCCGGCATGGCTGCGGCCTGATCACAATTGAGCAACACAAAAATCCCTTTCCTTAAAATCTGAAGTTCTATTCAAGTGCATAGTATACTCCGGAAAAGGTCAAAAGTCAAGCACCATGACTCCCCCCCGGGAGAAAGTCCGGTATTTTTCTTGACATTTCTCTTTTTCTGGTGAAAGGAGAAAAAGTTATTATGATCGTTGAATTGAAATCCCTGATGCCCCTTCTTGAAGAGAGTTTGCAAACAAGCTCTCTGCAGCTGCACAACGCCCCTCTTCAGGAACCGCTGTCGCTCCCCCTGACGGAAATTTCAGAAGAGCTTCCAAGGTTCAGAGAGGAAACTCCCCCCTCTTCCGACCCTGCGGCTTCCGGTACGGAGGGGAATATCATCCCCCGCCTGCTGGAGGAACTTCTCAAATCTTCAGAAAGAAATGCTTCTTCCGCCGAGAAAATAGCTGAACTTCTGGAGCAGCAGGAGAACACTTTCACAGTACACTACAACTGAGTAAAAGAAGGAGTCTGTTATTATGATCCAATGCAGTCTGAAAAATCTTTTCACCCGCTCCCTCAACGCAGGGGGCAGCTGCCGCAGCGCCCGGCTCAACTACATCGTTTCCGGGGTTGAAGCAAATGAAAACGACCCCGGTGCCGCCATGCTTCAGGAGGTCCGTTCCGCGGCGCCTCAGGAGCTTGACGGTGCAGAACTTTCACGGGTAACGCTGATCCGGAGCCACGGCGGCGGCGTCTATGAAGTTCAAGCGGAGTACGAACAGTCTTCCCCGGAGCGCAGCAGCCGTAAAAAGATCGGCGACCGGCTCTGGACATTTGACACCACAGGGGGGAAAGAAAATGTGATCCACGGCAAACTGCTCAAGAAAGAGACCTCGCCCGTCTCCGGCTTTCTCCCCGATCCGGGGAGCCTTATCAACTGGAACGGCAAAAATGACGACCGCTTTTTTGCCGGGGGAACTCCCAAGATCGTCCCCTCCATGCGCGAAAACTGTATTGCCGTCTTCCGTGAAAGCGATGTGACCGCCAAGTTCAGACGCAATATCATGGAGCTGACCGGATGTCTCAATGCAGCGCCCTTTCACTCCTGGGAACCGGGGGAAGTTCTTTTTCTGGGCGCCTCAAGTTCCGTCCCCTTCCGCAACGATCAGGGGGTGAAGATCACAGAGATCACATTCCGCTTCGCCATCCGCCGGAACAGGGAGTCTCTGGAAGTAGGCGGCGTCCCCATGGGACCTGCCGGAGGATGGGATATCCCCTGGTCCATCACCATGCCCCACCTGGATGACTTCAAGCCCATTACGGTGGGCGCCTACTTGAGTTCCATTTACGAAAAGGGGGATTTTTCTGCCCTGAAACTCTGATTGTCTACTTGAAAAAAAACCTTTTCCGGGGTATAGTAAGAAGATGTATCATACAAGAGAAGAAAGCCCCCTGAGGCGCTTCTTTTTCAAACCTTTCACAAGAAGTCCAATTGAGGAGTGAATCATGGTTGATGTCCGACTGATAAGTGCCCTGGAAAAGGTCTTGCCGGAAACTTCTGAACTGAAGGCTCCGGAATTCCGTTCCGATGCGGCTGCCCGCGGAGAGATCTACTCGTTCCAGATCGCTGTGCGTTCTGATGATTTTGCCATTATGCGAATTGAAAGCGCAAGTGAACTCAACACCCGGATCCGGGTGGTCAAAAGCGTTCCTGTCCTTTATGCCGGAACCGGCGCCGACACAGATGTGGTCAACGGCAACAAACCCGGTCTTTACCCTGATTTGCTGGATGATCCCGACTTCGGGGAGCAGTTCCGTCTGGTGAAAAACGTATGGCAGTGCCTCTGGGTCACCGTCTATGTGGGCAAAGATCAGAAACCCGGCAAATATCCCATTGAGATCGCTCTCAGAAACATGGGGACCAATGAAGTTGAAGCCAGACCCGTTTTTGATCTTGAGGTCCTTGATTTTGAACTCCTCCCCCAAACCATCAGCAACTACCACTGGTTCCATGTGGACTGCCTCTTTGACTACTACAAGGTCCCCTGCTGGAGCGAAGAACACTGGCAGATCATTGAAAACTTTGCCCGTAACGCCCACGACCACGGCGTTACCATGCTCTACACCCCCCTGTGGACTCCGCCGCTGGATACCGCCATCGGTCACAGCCGTCCCGTCTGTCAGCTGCTGGATATCACCCTTGATCTTTCAACGCTGACTTACACGTTCAACTTTGACCGTCTGCGCCGTTACATTGAACTGGGTCAGAGCATCGGTTTCAAAGAGTTCGGCATGAGCCACCTTTTCACCCAGTGGGGTGCAAGGTGCTGTCCCAAGATCCAGGGGCAGCTGATCAACGCCGCTCAGAGCATCGCCACACAGCGTTACGGAGCCGATCATGACTGGAAGAAATTTGTAGCCGACCAGTACACCAACATCTTCGGCTGGAACATTGAATCCACTTCTCCGGAGTACGCCGACTTCCTGAAACAGCTCTTCCCTGCTCTGCTGCCTGTGCTGCGTGAATACGGCCTGGGCAAAGAAAACTGTTTCTTCTCACTTTCTGACGAACCCCATGACGATCATCTGGAAACCTACTCCAAATGCGTTGAGCTGACCCGTCCGCTCCTTGAGGAGTTTGAGACCATTGAAGCTCTTTCACATCTTGACTTCTACAACAAAGGACTTGTGAAACACCCTGTTCCCAGCATCAGCAAGATCGAAGAGTTCAAAGAGGCGGTCTCACCCCTGTGGGGCTATTACTGCTGCGGTCCTGAAACCGGTTATCCCAACCGTTTCATCGGTATGCCCTCACGGCGTCCCCGCAGTTTCGGAATGCTTGCCTACATCTACGATCTGGCAGGGTTCCTCCACTGGGGATTCAACTTCTACTACTCCCAGTACTCCTGGCGGGCGGTGGATCCCTTCTTCACAACTGACGCAGGCGGTGCCTTCCCTGCCGGTGACTCCTATCTGGTCTATCCCGGCAAATACGGCGATCCTCTTGACTCCATAAGACACGAATCCTTCTTTGCAGGTCTTCAGGATCTCCGCGCCTGCCGCACCCTTGAAAAGAAGATCGGCAGAGAGGCAGTCCTTGCCCTGCTCAATGAGGGCGCGCCCCGTCCTCTGAAGATGAACGACTTCCCCGCCTGCGACGGATTCCTGCTGGGCAAACGCCGCGCCATTTACGAAGCCATCGCCGCCAACTGAAAATTTGAAAGGACCTTTTACCATGGAAAACAACTGGAAACTTGAAACTCTTGCCGTTCAGGCGGGATATACCCCCGGCGACGGCGACGCCCGTATTGCTCCCATCGTTCAGAGCACCACCTACAAATACGACAATGCCCAGAGCGTTGCCGATCTTTTTGACCTCAAAAAAGCGGGATTCTTCTACACCCGCCTTGCCAACCCCACTGTTGACTGTTTTGAAAAGCGCATCGCCGCTCTTGAAGGCGGTGTTGCCGCTGTGGCTCTTTCCAGCGGTCAGACTGCCAACTTTTCCGCCATTGCCAACATCGCCAAATGCGGCGACCATGTTGTGACCATTGCGGCGCTTTACGGCGGAACTGTTTCTCTTTTCAGCAACACCATGAAAAAGTTCGGCATTGAGTTCACCTTTGTGGCGCCCGATGCCTCAGCTGCTGAGATCGAAAGTGCTTTCAGACCCAACACCAAGGCTCTTTTCTGCGAAACTCTGGCAAACCCCGCTCTGATCGTGGCGGATCTTGAACTTTTCGCTGAGATCGCCCACAAAAATCAGGTTCCCCTGATCGTGGACAACACCTTCCCCACTCCCGCCCTCTGCCGTCCCTTTGAGTTCGGTGCGGACATCGTTGTCCACTCCAGCACCAAGTACATTGACGGACACGCCACCAGCGTGGGCGGCGTGGTCATTGAAAAGGGCGGATTTGACTGGAAGTGCGGCAAATTCCCCGAATTTACCGATCCCGACAAGAGCTATCACGGAACCGTCTACACCCGGGATTTCCCTGAAACGCCCTTCTCTGTGAAACTCCGTGTTCAGCTGGTCCGTGACCTGGGATTCCCCATGATGCCTTTCAACGCGTTCCTCACCCATCTGGGGGTGGAAACGCTGCCCCTGCGTATGGAGCGTCACAGCGAAAATGCTCTGAAACTTGCCAGATTCCTTAAAAATCATCCTCAGGTGGGCTGGGTCAACTATCCCGGTCTGGAAGAATCTCCTGAATACGCCCGTATCCGGAAATACATGCCCAAAGGCGCCTCCGGCGTCCTGACCTTCGGCGTCAAGGGCGGTTCCGCCGCAGGCGAAAAGGTGATGGACTCCCTGAAACTTGCCGCCATCGCTGTCCATGTGGCAGATGTCCGCACCTGCGTGCTCCATCCCGCCAGCATGACCCACCGTCAGCTTTCCGAAGCTGAACAGATCGCCGCAGGCGTCAGTCCCGATCTGATCCGCGTTTCTGTGGGTATTGAAAACATCGACGACATCATCGCCGACTTTGATCAGGCTCTCAAAGCCAGCTGCTGATCCAGCGCAAACACAAGCGCCGGGAGAAAGAACTTTTCTTCCCGGCGCTTTTTTTGTATCTCTTTTCTGCTGAAAAAACTTTTTTCGGGAGTATAATTTCGGACAAAATAACTTTTCTTTATTCCTTTAAAACACAAAGGGAACTCCGATTCCTCTTTCCGGCGGGCTGCTCGCCGGTTTCCCTCAGAGGATTCAAAGTTCCGTTTCGTGTTAGTTAAAACTAAGTGTTGCATTGATAATATACTCCCCCTTTTTGAAAAAGCAAGAGAAGAAATCAAAATTTTTCCTCTTTTTTTCATCTTGCTTCCGGGAATGCTTGAAAAAAATATAGGCACGGTTTATATTAAGTAAACAACAAACTAAACATGTTTTTATAAACTATTAAGGAGAGCATCAATGCCCGGAGCCATCAACTTTGCCGGTCTGCGCCAGGTCTTTCTGGACATGGACGGAACCATCTACGAAGGCGACCATCTTTACGATTGTACGCTGCCTTTTCTGAACTTTCTCAAAAGCCGTAACATCAACTATGCCTTCATCACCAACAACTCCTCTTTCAGCACCCCGGAATATGTGGAAAAACTGACCCGTATGCAGGTTCCTGCCGCGGCAGAAAATTTTTACACCTCCACCGATTTTGCCATTGACTATCTCAAGACGAACCATCCTGAGATCAAGCGTATCTACTGGTTCGGTATGCCCAAACCCGCCGTCCACTTTCAGGAGGCAGGTTTTGAGCTGGTGGATGAAAACACCATTCCTGACGCTGTGGTTCTGGGTTTTGACCGGGATGTGACCTATCCCAAACTCTGCCGCAGCTCCTACCTGATCCAGCAGGGAGTCCCCGGATTTGCCACCCACCCCGATCCGGTCTGCCCCAGCGACAAACCCACCTGTCTTATTGACTGCGGCGCCATCACCCACTGCATTGAATACGCCACCGGCAAAAAGCTCACCGTTCTGGGCAAACCCAACCCTGAAATGCTCCGCCTTGCCGCCGCCCGCCGCAATGTGACCATTGACCAGTGCCTCATGGTGGGGGACCGCCTTAAAACCGATATTGCCGTGGGCAGAAACTCCGGCGCATACACTGCCTGGATCTCCCCTGTCCCCTGCGGCGATGATGTTCCTGAAGCGGGCAAACCCCATACTCATGTCAAAGATCTGGGCGTTCTTCAGAAAATGTGGGAGGAGTCCGAAAAATGAACCAGTACGATGTGACTGTCATCGGCGCCGGAGCCACAGGCGGCTCCATCGCCTGGCAGCTTTCTCACTATGACCTGAAAGTAGCTCTGGTCGACCGTTGCGCCGACGCTTCATTCGGGGTCAGCAAGGCGAACTCCGGAATCGTTCACGGCGGGTTCCACCACTCTGCCGACTCAACACTCAAGGCAAAACTTGAGCTTGAGGGCAACGAAATGTTTGACGAACTTCAGAAAGAGCTGGACTTTGAATTTACCCGCTGCGGTATTCTCGTAGTCGCTTACAGTGATGAGGAACTCCCCCAGCTTCAGAAACTCTACGAAAGAGGCGTCGGCAACAAGGTTCCCGGCATTGAGATGTGCAGCAAAGAAAGACTCCTTGAACTGGAACCCAAACTCACCGACAGTGCCGTTGCCGGTTTTTTTGTTCCCCGGGGCGGCGTCATTGAGCCTTACGGCTATGTCTTTTCTCTGGTTGAATCCGCAGAGCTCAACGGTGTTGAGTTCTGGCGCAACTTTCAGGTGACTTCAGCTGAGAAAGCTGACGGATACCGTATCCTTACCGCCGCCGACGGCAGAAAGATCCGGACCCGGTTCGTGGTCAACGCCGCCGGACTCTATGCCGATGAAGTTTCAAGGATCTGCGGCGGCGAAGAGTTTGAGATCCGTCCCCGGAAAGGGGAGGAGTATCTCCTTGACCGTACCTGCCCCGGAAGACCCTCAAAGGTGATCTTCCCGGTGCCTACTC
>JAGBWB010000090.1 GCA_017629975.1 Lentisphaeria bacterium | reverse complement strand
GAGCCGTAAACCACATCCGCTTTTCCTGAAACAAGGGGGGTCAGAACGGCAGGATAATCTTCAGGCGTATATTCAAAATCTGCATCCTGAACCATGACAAAAGGTTTGGTCGCTTCCGCAAAACCGCGGATCAATGCTGCACCTTTTCCCCGGTTGACCTCCTGATTCAAAAGACGGACTCTGGGATTTCCGGCAAAGGTCTGGAGTTTTTCCCAGGAGTTGTCTTTGGAAGCATCGTTGACAACGATCAATTCGCCCACTTCAGGACGTTCAAGAACTTTCTCAACAATGGTTATAATGGTTTTTTCTTCACTGTAGACCGGCATGACAACGGTCAGAACATTATTGATTTCCATTTTTATTTCTTCCCCAATTCTGCGGATCTTGCACTGGCGGCACGGACCGCCTGAAGAACAGTTCCTGAAAATCCTTTTTCAGCAAGTTTTTCCAATCCTCTGGCAGTTGTTCCGCCGGGGCTTGTGACTTCATCTTTAAGTACAGCCGGGTGGCGTCCGGATTCAAGGACCATGGCAGCTGCACCGAGAACAGTCTGCGCCGCCAGAAGAAGAGCTTTGTCTCTGGGGAGTCCTTCGGCGACACCCCCGTCAGCGAGAGCCTGAATAAATTCAAAAACATAAGCAGGACCGCTGCCGGAAAGTCCGGTAACAGCATCAAGGAGCTTTTCGGGAACTTCAAGACCGATCCCGGCGGCGTTGAAGATGTTGGAAACAAGCGCCAGATCCCTTTCACTTGCCTCCGACGCTCCGGCAAAAGCGGCAGCTCCCTTGCCCGCAAGGACGGGTGTGTTGGGCATAACACGCACGATACGGGCAGTACCGGTCATTTCGCTGAGTGTGTCAATGGTGACTCCGGCAACAATGGAGATCACAAGTTTGCCGGAAAACTTCCCCTTGTAAGCACTGAGAGCGGCTTTGAGATATTGGGGTTTGACTGCGATCAGCACGTTTTCTGCTGCGGCAAGTTCGCTTTCCGCATCAGAAACGCACCGGACTCCGGTGAGGGCGGTAAAGGCTTCTGCCGCCTGGGGATTAACATCAAAAGCAGAAATTTCATTGGCTGAAAAGATACCGGCTTTCACGATCCCGCCCGCAATAGCTGAAGCCATTTTTCCGGCGCCGATAAAGAAAAGTTTACTCATTCGCTTTTTTCCTGTGAAGAGATTAATGTTTGAACATGCCTGAGGCGCAGTAGATCAGCACAGCTGCTCCCAGAATATTGAGATACCATGAAAAATAAACCAATTTGCCCTTGCGGACAAAGTTCATAAGCAAGGCGAGGGCGCCGAAACTGACTGCGGCTGAAAGGGCAACACCCCAGACCAGCTGAGGAATGGTGAAAACTTCAACAGCAGAGTTTGTTCCTTTGAGAAGAGAAAGAACTTCAAGCAGCGCAGCACCGCCAATGGCGGGAAGTGCCAGAAGAAATGAGAATGCGGCGGCCGACTCACGCTCAACGCCTGTAATAATGCCGCAGGAAATAGTGGAGCCGGAGCGGCTGATTCCCGGCACAATGGCAATCGCCTGGACAACACCAATGGTCAGAGCCTGTCTGAGAGTCATTTCTGAAAGTTTTTTAGGCGCTTCCCCCGGAGCGAGCTGAATCAGTTTTTCTTTTGTCGTAAGACGGAGCAACGCCGCCGTGATAAGGAATCCGAATCCCACCACAGGCAGGGAGCTTGAAAGCATTTCATCATAACCGGTCATTTTCAGCGTAACGCCGAAAGCTCCTGCCGGAACGGATCCGAGTATGATAAGGCCAATGAGGCGGAAATTTTCTTTTTTGAGCAAACTCCACAATGTTTTGAAGTAAAAAACAACGATTGCCGCAAGAGAGCCCGCGTGAAGCATGATGGAAAGTGTCATGCTGTCGCTGTTTTTGAACTTGAAAAGGGTGCTTAAAAGTTCCAGATGACCGCTTGAACTTACCGGGAGAAATTCTGTTATCCCCTGAAGGATGGCAAGAAGTGTTACTTTAAGAAATTGTTCCATAGATAATCGCTTTCTGACTTTGAAAGATGAGAGAGTTTCAGATGTTGAGTTTGATCTCTATCCGGGATTTTTGTCCCGCCGGAGTCGTCGGCGCAGAGGATTGCTTCGGCGCTGCGGGAGTACTTTGCCCTGAGAGATTATTTTTCTGAGCAGGTATCTCCGGCTCAAGTGTAGGGGCATTTTTAGCTGCATCAAGGGAGTCATCCACATTGCTCTTGATCTTTTTCCAAATCTGTTCCACATGGTCAAGAGTTTTTTGCTTGATGGAGGGGTTGAAAAAGAATATACATGCCGTCCCCAGAAACAGGGCAATGATGAAACCTGTCATGATCCCTATTATGAAGCAGCCGCTGCTTTTGATTCCAAACATATCAATCTTTCTTTCCTGATCTGACTTTTATGCGGGGAGAAGCAATGAAGTGCATCTCAAGAACAGGCAGACTCCAGGCATTTGCCATTCTGGGCGCCGGATGCTCCGCACCATAGTATTTCCATGCACGGCGCATTTTCTGCCACAGAGCGAATCCCCCCTTGCTGCCTCTGCCGAGATGAAGCGGATCATTGCTTTCCGGATCATAATCTGCCAGCACAAGCTGCAATGTCCCTTCAAAGCCGTAGTGGATCTCATCTGCATCGCAGATAAGAATCGCCTTGGCACGCTGCATGTGCTGGGGTGAGATGCTGAAAACGGCATTGTTAAAGGGAAGACCGCCGAGAAATTTCTCAAGAGATCCTGCCTTGGCAGCCCTTGAAAGAACATCGGTAGAAAAAACGGGGAGACTTTTGTCGCTCCGCTGCATCTCGTCGGCAAACTCTTCTGCGACGCCCTGATCTTGTAAATTCTCTTCGCCCAGATTTTCTCCAAGACCTTCCGGATCTGTTCCGTAGTAACCTTTAAGGCGTTTTTCCTCTTCCGCCGTAGGCTCCGCATCAGCTTTGTTTTCAAGGAATTTCAAGCGTTCAACAGAGATACCCGTACTGGCAGATACCTCTTCCAGGCTTACACCTTTGGCGCACCTGATGGAAAAAAGATTTTCCATCGTGTCTTTGCGTTCGCAGCCATCTTTCTGGGTGGCTCCCCACAGCCGGCGCAGACTGCTGATCTGCCGGGAATCCGCCTGAAGAAACTCCATGATACCGTCAAATTGTGCCGCCGATGGATGAAGTCTGTTTTTCAGCAGATAACAAACTGCTGCTGAAGTTATTCCCAAATGATTGGCAAGACCGCGCTGAGTCAGTTTGCGTTCTTTCAGCAGCCTGGTAATTTCAATACCGAACTGTTCTCTGGAAACTGCCATTAGATAAACTTACTCCTTTATTCTGAAGAAATACGACAACACAACACCAAGTGACAATATAGCACAATATTAACTTAATTCAAATTAAATTTCAGCTTCAATTCCGGAAAAAAGCAAAACTTTGCGGAAATCTTCAGGGACCTCTGCCTTGAAAGCACATTTTCGTCTGTCCCCCGGATGCGGAAATTCTATTTTCCAGGCGTGAAGAAGCTGTCTTTCCACCCCTTCCGCCTTGCTGCGGCTGCCGCCGTAGATCTGGTCCCCAAGTACCGGAAAACCCAAATGGTTCATGTGAACGCGGATCTGGTGGGTTCTGCCGGTTGCGATTTTTACGGCAAGAAGAGATACCTGCATACCGTTGAAATTCCCGGACCCCAGAAGCCGATAGCTGGTTATTGCATTTTTGCCGTTTCTTTCGACTACGGCCATCTTCTGTCTGTTCACCGGGTGGCGTCCGATAAGAGTCACCACTTCTCCCGTCGGACGCTGCGGCACGCCCCGGACAATGGTCAGATAAGTCTTGGAAACCTCCCGGTTGGCAAAAGAGTTGCCCAGATGAAACTGCGCTTCAGGCGTTTTGGCGATCACCAGACAGCCGGAGGTATCCTTGTCAAGACGGTGAACGATCCCCGGACGGCTGTTGGTGCTCAGATTTTCCGCCAGAGACGGATAGCGTCCCAGAAGGGCGTTGAGAACAGTTCCCTCGTGGTTGCCCGCTGCGGGGTGAACAACAACACCTGCCGGTTTGTCAATAACCAGCATCTGTTCATCTTCATAAAGAATGGGAAAATCAAATTCTTCGGCAGCCGGGACATCGGGCAGAGTCAACTCCGGCATGTCAACTGTGATTTTCATGCCGGGCTGCACCGGAAAGCGGGGGACTGTGACACATTTTCCGTCACAGAGGACGCAGTTTTCCTTTATGATTTTTTGCAGAAAAGTACGCGAAGAATCAGGAAGCATCCGTGAAAGGGCGCGGTCAAGGCGCACGCCAGACTCTTCTTTGGTGACTGTAAAATCAAGAATCGGCACTTGGCATCTCCCGGCGGCGCAGGAATACGGTCAGCATGATCGTTCCGGCGGTTATCAAAACAACTCCGATCAATTGGGCGGGGGTGAAAAGGTTCCAGATCAATTTATGATCTCCGCGGGCAAATTCGTTGACAAAGCGCAAGACTCCGTAGATGATAAAATAACAGGAAACTGCCACGCCCCGGGGCGCTTTGCGGACCAGATAGAAGTAAAGCACTGCACAGAGAAGATTTTCACCTGCTTCATAAAGCTGTACCGGATGCAGCGGTGCTTCACCGTAGCGGCGGGCAGGATCACTCCCCGCAGGATACGCCATGCCGATGAAAAGTTCTGTGGGTTTGCCGTAACAGCATCCGTTGAGAAAACACCCGATTCTTCCGAAAGCGTGG
>JAGBWB010000089.1 GCA_017629975.1 Lentisphaeria bacterium | reverse complement strand
CTTTTTATTTTTGAGAACTCAAAAATGAAAAGCGTTACTGAAAAAGGTTTGGGAAAAGGGGGTGGGGTTTGGGGCGGGGGAAAAAGACCTTTCCTTAAAAGGGCTTTTCCACCGCCCCAACTCCCTCAACCTTGCAGTTTATTTGATCTCAATGGAACAGGGAATGGAGGCTGCGGTCACATGTCCGCCTGCTCCGTTTCCCCAGAAGAGCACATTGATCCCGGTACAGTGTCCGGGGCGGTGGAAGACGCCCCCTGCCGCTGTTTCGCCTCTGTCGGAAACGGCAGGCGAAAGAATGCTCCCCATGCCGGGAACGGAACTCCGGATCAGGAACCTGCCCCCCACGCCTTCGGGAAGATCATATTTGAGTCTGACATAAAATCTCTTTCCCTGTTCCCAGGCGCCGGGGATCCCCCCTTCGCCAGCCAGGGCCGCTGCACGGTCGGAATCCCAGTTGACGATCTGCACCTTGATTTTTTTGAGTTTTTCAGGGGCGATGGGGGCGGGACGGGAAACGGGGCGGAGCGGAGGCGCTTCAACGCTGGAGCTGACTCCCTTTTTCAGAAACTCCATGAACCTGCTGAAACTGCCGTAACCCATCTGTCTTGCCGTAACTTTTGAATCCGTGTCAACGATGGCAAGAGAGGGGACTCCTCTGCCCATGTTCAGAGCCTGAGCTGTCTTGACGTTGTAGGCTCTCTGTTCAGAAGAGATGGTTTTGCGGCGGGGGGAGTCCAGAAAGACCAGTTCCAGATGTTTGGCGGCAAACTCTTTGAACTCCGGATTGCTCAGGGCCTCTCTTTCAAGCCGCATACAGGGAGGACACCAGTCGGAGCCGGTTCTGAGGACCAGCACTTTTTTATTTTCCGCTTTCGCCTTTTCAAGAGCTTTTTCAAGAGAGGAGTGCCATCCGGCGGGGGGCACAGAGGGACCGGCGGGGGCGGCAGGCTGCCGGGGACGCTGATGGAAAGAGGTGTTGGCCACAGGAAGAGGTTTCTGCACGGCCTCCATATATTTTTTCAGGGGGCGGTAGCCGCTGACTTTGCCGAGAACTCTCCCGGTGCTGTCAAGGATCAGGGCACTGGGGACGCCGCCGCCGCCGCCGAGTCTCTGTCTGAGAGCTGTGTTGTACTGTCTCTGGGCGTCGGGCATGGCGTTTTTCTTGCGGGGAAAGTCGATATAGACCAGTTCCAGATTGTTTCTGGCGTAGCTTTTGAAGCGTCCGCTGTTCAGCACCTCTTTTTTGAGCTTGATACAGAAGCCGCACCAGTCGGAGCCGGTGAAGAGAACATAGATCTTCTTATTTCCCCGCGCTGCCAGTTCCTGAGCGGACTCCAGCGTCAAATGCCACTGCCTTGAGGGGCCTTTTGTCCATGTTGAAGTGTCGGGGGCACCTTTCAGAGAGAAGAATACGGCAAAGAGCAAAAGAAGGGTCAGAAATTTTTTGCAGAACATGATCCGGAACTCCTGTATGTTTATCTTTGATATTAAGAAAAAAGAGCTGTCTGCGGTAATATATACTGCTTTTCTCTTTCTGTCAAGAGCTTTTTGCTTTTTCCCTCTTGAAAAAGAGCCTTCAGCACCGTATATTATAGTCAAATGCAATGACCAAAACTGTCGGGAGTCATACCATGTCAGAAATAAAATCTCTTGCCGCCCGGGAAATACTGGACTCCCGGGGGAATCCTACTGTGGAGGTGGAAGTTGAAAGTTCGTCAGGGATTTTCGGCAGAGCTTCCGTTCCTTCAGGCGCTTCCACCGGCAAAGCCGAGGCGCTGGAACTGCGGGATAAGGATCCCCGCCGCTGGAACGGCAAAGGCGTCCTCAAGGCCGTGAACAACGTTGAAGAGCTCATCGCCCCCGAGATCATCGGCATGGATATCTGTGACCAGTGCGGCATAGATCAGGAAATGATCCTTCTTGACGGAACTCCGGAAAAGAGCCGCCTGGGCGCCAACGCCATGCTGGGCGTCTCTCTCGCCTGCGCCCGCGCCGCCGCCATTGAACTGGGAGTGCCCCTCTACCGCTATCTGGGCGGCTCCAACGCCAAGTGTATGCCTGTTCCCATGATGAATGTTTTCAACGGGGGAGTCCACTCCGGCGCCCCCTGTGCTTTTCAGGAGTTCATGCTCCGCAGTCCCGGGGCGGAGAGTTTTCAGGATGCCCTGCAAAAGGGGCGGGCTGTCATCGCTTCTCTGCGTAAGATCCTTGAAGAACGCAAGTGGTCCGTCACCCTGGGGGACGAAGGGGGATTTGCACCCTCTGAACTCAAAGGCGGAACAAAAGGCGCTCTTGAACTTCTCACTTCTGCCATTGAAAAGGCAGGCCTTGAACCGGGAAAAGATGTTTCCATCGCTCTGGATGCGGCTGCCGGATCCTTCTTTCACGACGGGATCTATGATTACTCCCTCTTTGAAGAGCAGGGCGCAAAACTTTCAGGCGCTGAGCAGATCGCCTTTCTGAAAGAGCTGACTGAGAATTTCCCTGTGGACTCCATTGAAGACGGCATCGCCGAAGAGTGCTGGGAGGATTGGAAACTCCTTACCGCCGAACTGGGCGGCTCCTGTCAGCTGGTGGGGGATGACCTCTTTGTCACCAACCCCGGCAGAGTCAGAAAGGGGATCCGGATGGGGTGCGCCAATGCCGTGCTCCTCAAACCCAACCAGATCGGAACCCTTACCGAATGCTGCGATACTGCGGCTCTGGCAAAGCAGAACGGGTACAAAACCATCATGAGCCACCGCTCCGGGGAAACATGCGACCCCTTCATCGCCGACCTTGCCGTGGGGCTGGGAACCGGACAGATCAAGGCAGGCTCCCTCGCCCGGGGCGAAAGGATCGCCAAATACAACCAGCTGCTCCGCATTGAGGAACAGCTGGGGGATACCGCCGTCTACGGCTCTTTTTAAGCTGCAAAAAACATAAACCTCAAATAAACATAAGGAATTAAACAAATGCTTGATTTTTCCACTCCCTTTCTTGAAAAAGGCGAGACCGTTGTGTGTCTCGGCGACAGCCTTACCGAAGGCAGCAGCTCTTATGTGAGTTTTCTTCAGCAGCTTCTGCCTGACAACACCGTCATCAACTCCGGACAGGGGGGGGACAAGACTCCCCACGCTCTAACCCGGTTCCAGAAAGATGTCCTTGACCACAATCCCGATGCCCTTTTCGTCTTTCTGGGCGCCAATGACGCCGCCATGGGCAGAGGCGTCTGGGCGGATGAACCCACCGTTTCCCCCGAAACTTACAGAGGCAATCTGGTCTGGATGGCCCACATGGCACACCTGAAAGGGATCAAAAAGATCTCCATCGCCACTCCTTTCGGACTTGAAGGCAAGGCTTACATCGCCCACGGCGAAATCATGAAAGATTACTATCTTGCCGCCCGCGCCGCCGCCGATGAAATGGGCGCCCGCAGCGTGGCTCTGGATGCCCTTTTCTACGAACTCCGGGGCAGCAAACCCCTGAGCGAATGTGTTGTCACCCGTGACGGGACCCATCCACTTGCGCCCATCCACGAAGACATTGCCAAAGCCATTCTCAAAGCCTGGAACATGTGAAGATGAAACGTCCTGTCATCGGTATCACCGGTATCACCACCACCGTCAGGGAACACGCCCTCTATCCCCATCCGCAGCACTACTGTCAGGCCGTCCATGATTTTGGCGGAATGCCCATGACGATCCCCGCCTTTCTCACGGTTGAGGAGTCTTTGCGCTATCTGGAGTATGTGGACGCCATGATCTTCATCGGCGGCCCCGATATCCCGGCGCACTTTTTCGGCGAAAAGCCCATTGAGGGAGATTACGCCATGCTGCGGGAGGATATTGCTGAATCCCATCTGACCCTTGTGAAAAAAGTTCTTGAAAGCACCATGCCCTTTCTCGGCGTCTGCCTCGGCTGTCAGGAGCTCTGCGTCGGTTCGGGGGGGAAACTCATCCAGCATCTTGAGGAGCTGACTCCCCGCCACAGAAACACTTATCTGGATGAAGTCAAGCAGACCCGTCCGGACGCCTATCACTTTGCAGAGGTTGAAAAAGGCTCTCTGCTTGAGAAACTTTTCAACGCCAACAGGATCCGGGTGAACTCCTGTCACCATCAGGCGGTGAATCCCGATTACGCCTGCAGCGGTTTTACAATCACCGCCCGCAGCACCGAAGACGGTGTCGTTGAAGCCATTGAACGCAGCGACCGGGAATTCGGTCTGGGCGTCCAGTGGCATCCGGAACGCATCGACGATCTGGACCATCGCGGACGCATCTTCAATGCCCTTATAAGTGCCGCTGAACGGTACCGCAAATAAGGGTTGATATTGCTTTTTCCCTCCCCCCTTGAGTTTTGTGTAAATTCAAGGGGTTTTTTTTGCATATAACTTGAATAATAGGCGAAGTTGTGCTATATTTTATCTGTTATGGTGTTTGTGACCGCGGGCAGCCGCGGGCAGAGCTTGAAAACGCTTTTGCGCCTTCTGTAAGACTCTGTCTGAGGAAAGTCCGGACTGCCGGGAGCAGGGAGTCCTTTTGAAAAGAAGGATGCTGCGGACCATATTCCGCAGAAAGACAAGTGCAACAGAAATTATACCGCCTCAGGAAGTTTCTTCCGGGGGTAAGGGTGAAATGGCGGGGTAAGAGCCCGCCGGGCGGTGTTGAGAGACCCGCCGCAGATGTAAACTCCTCCCGCAGCAAGACCAAATAGGGAACGAGCCGCCGCTCCCCGGCGCTTGAAGTTCCGGGTTCTGGTCGCACAGACAGATGGCTGCCGCCTGCTTGAAAAAGCGGGTACAGAATCCGGCTTACAGCGATTGCTTGCACCTTTTTCAAAAAGTATAGCCGTTGCGGAATTTTTGAAGGAAACTCTTCCGGGAGAAGGATCTGGTGAGAGCTTCTTTCTTTTTCTGCACCGGAGTGTGTTTCAAGTATAACAGATATTGACATAGGGGTTTGGTTTATTATGGCGAGGTATGCGATCTTAAGTGATATTCACTCCAATCTGGAGGCATTGTATGTGGTGCTTGACAAGTGCCGCGAGCTGGGTATCACAGAGTATATTTCCCTCGGTGACGTGGTAGGCTACAATGCCAATCCCGTTGAGTGCATCTCCCTTGTCCGGCAGCTCAATATCGTTGCCCGGGTGCGGGGCAACCATGATGATTACACAGTCCGGGGCGATATCGCCGAATCCGGATTCAACCCCAACGCCAAAAAAGCTGTGGCGTGGACCCGCGAACAGATCAGCGAAGAGGACCGCCTGTGGCTGGATGAAGCCGACTATGAGAAAAAATTCCTTCTCTCCTGCACCCTCGTTCATGCCACTTTGGACAGTCCCGGCAACTGGGGATACATTCTTGATCAGTTCCACGCCGAAGACAATTTTTCATACCAGCGTACCAATATCTGTTTCTGCGGACACTCCCATGTGCCGGTGGCTTTCGTGAAAAAACAGCTCACCGCCCCCGGGGAACGGCCCATTGAGATGATACACGCCTGGAGCGGCGATGTGGATGATGATGTCACCATCCCTGATATGATCGTTGTGCCTTACCTCAAAAAGAACAAATACCTTTTCAACGTGGGCAGCATCGGCCAGCCCCGTAACGGCGACCCCAGAGCCAGCTTTGCGGTCTGGGATACCGATCAGATGACCGTCACCCGGTTCCGTCTGCCCTATGACATCGCTGCGACTCAGCAGAAGATCCTTGACGCAGGGCTGCCCGCAAGACTTGCCGAGCGCCTTGCCGTCGGTTCCTGATCTTTCAACGGCTCAGGATTGAAAAACAATGGGCGGAACCGGTAAAATTCTGGTCATCAAACCGAGCAGTCTCGGTGATGTGGTGCATACTTTCCCTGCTCTTGAACTGCTCCGGCGGGCGTATCCCGCGTCGGAGCTGGACTTTGTGATCCACCCCTCCCTTGCGGAACTGCTGGATCTTTCACCTTTCCCGGTGCGTAAAAAGATCCTTTTCAACCGCAAGGAGCTGGGGTCCCCCCTCAAGGCTCTGCCTGAACTTTGTAAACTTATCCATGAGATCCGGCGCGAAGAGTATGAGATCACTGTGGACTTTCAGGGATTGTTCCGCAGCGGATTCCTGAGCGGCTGCGCCCGCAGCTGCATCGTGGCGGGATTCGCTGAGCCGAGAGAGCCCGGTGCCGCCTTCTTCTACAACCGCAAATTTGACGTCCCCATGGAGCAGCACGCCGTCAGCAGGTATGCTGAACTGGTGAATAAATTGTGTGGAACTTCATATCCCGTCCCCGATGTGAAGATCCCGCTGAGAACCGAAGGTCTGCCCCGGATGCCCCGGCACTTTGCGGTCATCGTTCCCGGCGCCCGCTGGAAAAGCAAGACATTCCCCCCGGAGCTTTTCGCCAATGTCATGACAGAAGTCCGCAAGATCTGCCCCGAGTGCGGCGCCGTCATCGTGGGCGGCCCCGGAGATGGCGCTGCCGCCGCAAGGATCAGGGAAATACTCCCCGATGCCCTTGATCTGACAGGCAAAACCTCCCTTGTCCAGCTGGTTTCCGTCATGAATATGGCTGATGCCGTTCTTACCAACGATTCAGGCCCCATGCACATCGCCGCTCTGGCGGGGAGCCGGGTCTTTGCTCTTTTCGGTCCCACGCTCCCCGGTTTGACAGGACCCTACGGTGAGGGACACAGGATCTTCAAGCGCAGCAACTTGGAGTGCTGCGGATGTATGAAACGGGTCTGCCCCAGAAAAGGGGAGGTCCTCTGCCACGCCATTGATCCGGAAGAGGTGGGGCGCGAAATGGGAAATTATATCAAAAACAAAATCAAGTGAGGTGTGATCATGGGAAAAAAACTGCTTTTCTTTCTGATGCTTCTTCTTTTCATGGCGGGTGAAGGACTCTTTGCCCAGATCGGTATGGACCTTGAGATCAACCGCAACACCTTTTTGCAGTTTGAACCTGTTTATGCCAAGATCACGTTCCGGAACGACAGCGGCAAAGCCCTGCTTTTCGGCAAATCCCCCCGGCTTCAGGGATTCCTGATGCTTGAGATCACAGGATCAGGACAAAAATTCGTCCAGAAACGCAAGGGAAAAGAGATCTCCATTGACGGTCTGGTTCTGGGGCCCGGCGAGATCCGCTCCCTCATCATCCCCATCAGTGAGTACTACGATATCAGTCAGGCGGACAACTACAAGATCCACGCTTATGTGGCGCACTCCATGCTGAAGCAGGAGTATAAATCCCCCGATCGCTTCTTTCAGGTGGAACACGGCGGCGTCATCTGGAAAAGAACTGTGGGTATCCCCGACCTTTACGGTCAGCTCCGCACTCAGGGAAACGAAAGAACTTATGAGATCCGCACCATCTACGAAAACCGCCGCCGCCACTACTATCTGGTGGTCTCTGACAGCAAAAATGTCTACGGTGTTGTCCGTCTGGGACACCAGATGGGGTATGAAAAACTTCAGATCGAAGTGGATATGCTCAGCCGCATCCATGTGCTTGTGCCTGTGACGCCCAAGGTCTTCCACTATCTTTCATTCAGCCTTGACGGCGCCAACATCAACAACACCTTCTGGAAGACTGCCGCCACGATCCCCCAGCTCTACCGGAACCCCAAGACCGGTGTCGTCACCCGCATCGGCGGTGTTGAAGCCGTCCGCGGCAGAGATTTTGTGGACCCCAACCGGGGCAAGAAGCCTGCTTCTCAGATCCTGATGGATGAGGATCTGGACAATGCCGCACGGAACTATGTGCCCAAACCCAGAAAAAATAAGCCCATGTTCGATCTCGGCAAGGGATTGGAAAAAACTGTAAGAGATAATTGATACTTCACAAAAAAGGGGCAATGTTTTATGAAAGAAGTATTTTCAGGTGAAACAGTTTCAGGAAGTGTGAAACTTTCCTGGTCGCAGGAAATTATTGATACAACTTCCCTCCCTGACGGCGTCAGAGAGTTTTACGACGGTAAAACATACTATTATCTCAATGTGCAGAATCAGGGGAAAACCTCTGAAGCAGAAGTTGAAAAGTGGAAAAAGCAGTGGGATGAGTTTTTCGGCGCTCCCGATGCTTCTTATGTTTACGAAAAAAAGTGCGAGCTTTACAAAACTTTTTCCGGTCCCGGATTCAAAGGGGAACTCTACCGCCAGAACAATGCCCCCGGAAAATTCCAGCAGACCATGCTGCTCCTGCCCGAAAAGGGCAGCGCCCCTTATCCCACCGTCATCATGCCCTTCTATGTCCCCGCCCGGATCATCGGCTTTGACCCCGAAAGCGGCGAAGAGGTCTTTATGGAGGGACGCACCCCCGATACATGGAACCGGGGCGCCAAACTGGCTCAGGAGGGATTTGCCGTCCTGACCTGCACCTCTTATTACCGCACCTATATCCAGAACGATATGCCCGAAGGTTTTGACCGCTGGGCGTGTGCCGCAAATGAACTCCTGAAAGACAATCCCCGTTGGAGCGGATGCGGAAAACTGGTCTATGACAACAAGCTGCTGGTGGACTTTGCCTTTGAAGATGAAAGACTTGACAGCTCCAGAGTGGGCGTCATGGGACACTCTCTGGGAGGCAAGATCGCCTTTTATCTGGGATGCCTTGACTCCCGGCTCAAAGCCGCCGTCCCCAGCGACTGGGGGATGGGGTGGCATCAGACCAACTGGGAGGATATCTGGTACTGGGGCAGTCAGGTCAGAAAGATGGAAGAGCTGAACATGGAACACGCCCAGCTTCTCGCCCTCACAAAGATCCCCATGCTCATCATTGCCGGACACTATGACAACGATGCCGTCAACGCCTTTTATGACCGCGCCGCACTGGTCCGGGGAGACCGGGAAAATCTGGTGCTTGACAACCACAAGTCCGGACACAGGATCCCGGAGGAAAGCATGAAAAAAGCTGTTGATTTTCTGCGTAAATATATGGATGTAAAGGAATAATTATTTTATGGAACGCCTTATTGACAAGTTTGCCCCGGCTCTGGGATTGGAACTTTTTGACAAATACAGTTTTTTTGAACTCTATCCCTTTGACGGCGGCGGATCCTTTATCAATCGTGAGATCATCGGCACTGTCAATGACGCTGAATATACCGCCGCTGTGGTGGAAAAGGGCGCCCTTGATGAGTTCGGCGGCTACCGGAATGTGGACTTCCTCAAGTTCAACTTCTGGCGCACCATTGAGCGCACCAGCTGGATCAACCGCATGTACTTCATCGCCCCCATGGCAAACCACGCCCGGAAGACAGGGGATAAGAAACTTGCCCGGGAAGTTATGGAAGTGATCCTGAGATTTGCCGCGAAAGAGGAGTATAAAGCCCCCGCCACTCAGCAGGCGACCTGTGATTTCCACGATGAGATACTCCGGCGCCGGGATGAGGAGTACAACGCTCTGGGACCCGACTTCAACGCCCCTGTGCCCTACGAATGGTTTGACTTCCAGCCTGCCAGCCGCATCATCCACGGTCTCTACGCCATGTACTTTGTCAAGGATATGGATGTGGTCACAGATGAAGAGTGGCAGATCCTTGAGGAGTTTGTCTTCACCCACGGTCAGAACATCTTCTGGGCAGAAGAGTCCCATATCAAGCTCCACCCCAGCAACCATCAGGCGCTCCGGGGCATGGCGCTTCTGACCGCCTGCGCCTTTTTCAAGGGAACCAGAGGAACGGAAAAATGGCTCCCCGTAGCGGAAAAAATGTGCGATTACCACATCCGGATGGATTTTCTTGCCGACGGTATGCTCAACGACTTGAGCCCCTCTTACCACTTCTTTGAAAGCTGGATCACAAGAGACGCCCTCAAGATCGCCGCCCGTGAAAATTACAATATTTCCGATGAAGCCAAAGCCAGGGCGGCAAAGGCATTTGACATCTGCCGCGCCCTGCGCCAGCCCAACGGATTTTCCACTGTGGTCAGCGACGGATATCCCCTTGATATGTCCATCTTTATCGCTTCTCTGGGGGATGAAAAGGAAAAGGAGGAGGTGGAAATGCTTCTGGATGCGGCGAAAATCGCGGTCAAAAAGGATTCCAGAGGGAACTTTCTGCTCTTTGACTGTTCACCGCTTCTTGCCAGACTCAGCCACTTCCACGGCGGCAAACAGGCTGTTTCCTGCTTTTTCAAAGGCGAAGCCTTTCTGATGGATCCCGGCTGCTGCAGCTATGATGATGAAGATTTCTCTGAATACTTCAAGCAGAGCGGCAACCACTCCTCCATGCTGGTGGACGGCAAAGGGGACAGTGTGCTTCAGGGACTTTACACCTGGCTCGCCGCTCCTGTGTGTCAGGTGACGCCCTGGAACAACGGCGTCATCTCAAGCTCCATGACTTCAAACGCCCCCGGATGGGAAAATGTGACGTGGGAGCGGAAAGTTGAGTTCAAAGAGGATCTTCTTGAGATCACCGATGAAGCTCAGGGAGATAAGAGCCACGAATGGAGCTTTGTCTTTGCCCTGCGCAGCGGCGTTGAGTGTTCCGTTGAGGGGAAGAGAGCGCTCCTGAAGTCAGGGAATGTGAAAGTCGAAGCGCTCTTTGACGCCCCCGTTGAAAAAGTGGAGGGGAAAGAGTTCAAGAACTTTGTGAAACTCCCGGCTTTCAAGCTGGTTATGAAAACAGCCGGAGAAAAGTGTTCTGTCAAAACAACATTCAAAGTTATAGAATGAAGTGAGGAGAAAATAAAAAAATGTTGAAAAAGATCGTGCCGGTGCTGGGCGCCTTTCTGCTGCTGCTCCCCTGCGGAGCCGCCGAGAAAGTGATCGCCAAGTTCAAAGATGTCACAATGAAAACTGATTTGAAGACCAAGTGGGGAACCACCACCAAGTCCTTCTATGTCTTCGGCAAGACCGCCCGGAAATACCGGGGCAAAAAGGTTGTGTTCCGCATGGACATCAAGCGTATTGAGGGTGAAGCCCCGCTGGGCGCCACATTCCGCTGTTCCACCAAACCGGGCGGACTGCGTGTCCACAACAGTTTCAACTTTGAATACAAGGCCACCGGTGAGACCGCTGCCGCTGAGGCGGTGGTGGATATCCCGGATCTTGACAATATTTCTCAGTTCAATCTTCAGGTCGGGTTCCGCAAAAAGGGCAAGCTCATCACTGTGTGGGAGATGAAAAATCTCCGTTTCTGCGAATTTGATGAAGCCGCCGCCAAAAGACTTGCCGCCAAAGCGCTCCGGGAAAAGAAAACAGCTCTCCCCGAAGGTTTCGCCGCTGAACACGCCGCTCTCACCGCCGCCAAACCCCTTGAACTTGTGAAAGAGGGGAAGATCCTCTTTACCATCGTGATCCCTGACAAGGCGGACAACATCGCCCGGTACACGGCTCAGGAGATCGCCGATCACTTCAAACTTGCTGTGGGAAGCGCCCCTGCTGTTATTCCTGAATCCCAATACAAATCCGGTCCCGCTGTTTTCATCGGCAATACCGCCATGGCTCAGAAGTACGGTGTTGACCCTGAAATGTTTGTCCCTGAATACGCCATGGTCGCCCGGGTCAATGATGTGATCCTCATTTCCGGCGGCGACGCCCGTGAAGTGCCCCTGACCGCTCTCAAAGCCCGCGCCAGTCTGGCTGTGGGAACCTATTTCGCCGGCTGTGAGTTTCTGGAAAGCGTTCTGGGGATCCGCTGGTACTGGCCGGGCAAATACGGAACCCATATCCCCCGGACCAAAAATGTCACCGTGGGCAAACTTTACCGCACCGCTCAGCCCAAATATGACACCCGCAACTTCTTTTACAGCCGCATCAAAAACGATCCTGATGTGACAAATGCTGATGGTGCCGTCTGGTTCCGCCGTCTCCGTTTCGGCGGCAGCAAGGGCAGTCCCATTGCCAACCACTCCTTCAACTCCTGGGTGAAGCGCTTCGCCAAGAGCCATCCTGAATATCTGGCTCTTCAGGCAGACGGGACCCGCAAGACCTCCGAAAAGCCCGGCGGCGGACATGTCTGTTTGAGCAATCCTGATGTTTTCAAGCAGACCGTTGCCGACAAACTGGAGACCTTTGCCAAGAACCCCAACAACAACTTTTCCGCCGTCATGCCCGGCGACAGTCTGGGACTTTTCCACTGCCGCTGCGAAAAGTGCATGAGTCAGGTGAACACCAAAGCCACTGAAAGAGGAACTTTTTCCAATCTGGTGTGGGGATATGTGAACCGGGTCGCCGCTGAAGTCGCCAAGAAAGCTCCCGGCAAATTCATCACCTGCTGTGCCTACGGCAGCTACCACAAAAGACCCGACTTCCCCCTTATGCCCAATGTGGCTGTGACCTTGTGTTTCGGCCCTGTCCCCAGAGGCTCCCTGAGCTACAAGAAGGCGTGGAAGAAGATGCTTGACGAATGGCGCCCCACCGGAGCCAATCTGTATGTCTGGGAGTATTGGAACAATTCACGCTACAAACGGGGCGTTTACGGCGCTCCTGCCGTCTATCCCCGTCAGCTCAAGGAGATCTACGCCATGGATATGGGCCTCGTCAAGGGCAGAGTCATTGAACTTGCCAACATTGACGGCTCCGGACAGTCTCTTTCAGAGTGGACCGACTGGCTCTATGATGTGCAGAATGTCTATATGGCGGGCAAACTCATGTGGGATCCCAACGCCGATGTGAACAGGATCCTTGATGAATACTACCGCGACTTTTTCGGTCCTGCCGAGAAACCCATCCGGCAGTTCCACGAAGAGATGGAGGCGGCATGGGTCCGCAAGGGCTGGGCGCCCGGTAAATGGGACTTCCGCCGGGTGTGGAGCGAACTCTATCCCCCGGCTTTCGTTGACCGCATGATGGGACTCCTCAAAGAGGCGGTGAAACTTGCGGGCAATAAAGAGCCTTACGCCTACCGGACCCGGAAACTTCAGAACGCCTACAAAGTCTTTGACCGGAACTCCCGCATGTTCCGGGGCGGAAATAAAAAGACCAATCCCGCTGAGGTCACTGTGCCCAGAGTGGCGGGTAAACCCACAACCTCCGACTGGAGCAAGGGCGCTGTGCTGAAAGATTTCTGCGACGCCTACAATGTCTACTCTCAGGAGTCAAAAACCGAGATGCGTCTGCTCCATGACGGCAAGTTCCTCTACATCAAAGCCAAATGCACCATTCCGGCCCTTGTTTCCACCGTCAAGTATGCCCCCGCCCACGTGGGCAAAAGAGATGGTCTCCTCTGGAACTACGAAAGTCTTGAATTCTTCCTCTCTCAGGATAAGGAGATCTATCAGTTCATTCTTGCTCCCGACAACAGACTTCTTGACTCTCACTCAAAACCCGGCGTCAAACGAGGCATAAAGTGGAACGCCCGCAAGGTGGAGTTCAGCGCTGTCAAAAGCTCCACCAGCTGGGAGGGATACCTTGCCATTCCTCTGGATGAGATCGTGTTCGCAGGCAAAGGCAGCCCCAAAGAGTGCCGTTTCAACGCCTACCGCAACTGCCGGTACAATTTCCCCAACGAACCCATGACTTGGGAGCAGAGCTGTTATTTGCCCACCTTCGGGTCATTCGGCAACGTTGAACGCTTCGGGACTTTAAAATTCCAGTAATTTTCAACCGGCTCCGGAGTGCTCTCAGTGTGAGAGACCGGAGCCTTTTTCAAAGGAGTAATTTTATGAAACACTTAGTCATTGCAGCTGCACTTTTCTGCGGCCTCCTTTTCTGCGGATGTCAGAGCACGTCTTCAGAAAAGCCCAAAGATCTGGTGCTGACCGCCGCCTCCCGGTATCAGATCGTCTATCCCGACCGTTCCAAAAACTCGGGAACCACACGAATGCTCAAGCAGACCGCCGAACTCATGCGTCTGGCATTCAAAGAGACCATCGGCGCCGACTTCCCTGTGGTCAGTGAGTCCCGCCGCAGCGCCGGAATGAAATCCATCTTTCTGGGGAACACAAGAACGCTTAAAGCCAAGGGTGTCCGTCCTCTTGCGTTCAAGAACTTTGAGTTCCGCATCTGGGAGCATCAGGGCAACCTTTACATCGCCGGCAGCGACCGCCACCGCTTCAACAGCAGCCGCTCCGCCTACGGCCACCGGCAGTACATCATGGGAACCACCCGGGGCGTGATCTATTTTCTGGAAAAGTTTCTGGATGTGAGATTCCTCTATCCCGGCGCTCCCGGTACCGACTTTGTGAAAAAGAGCGAAGTCCGCATCCCCGGCAGATACAAATATAAAGGCGTTCCCACCATCAACCACGCTCCCGGAAGAAACTACGACTTCTTCTACGACTACGCCAACAGCAACTTCGGACCCGGAACCCTCATGAGCCACGGCGGACACAGCTACTATGCCGCTGTCCCCGTCGCCAAATACGCCAAAAGCAACCCCGAATATTACGCCATGCAGGGAACAGGCAAGCAGAAAAAACGCAACAGCTCCGGCAACCACCTCTGCATCAGCAACAAAGAGGTCCAGGAGCTGATTTACAAGCAGGTCATCGCCTCTCTTGACCAGGGCGCCGAGATCACCGAACTTGCCCAGACGGACGGCTATCAGCCCTGTCTCTGCGACGGATGCGTCAAGTTCGGCAACACCGACGATCAGGGGGAAAAGCTCTGGATCCTCCACCGCAGCATCGCGGAGCGTGTCCTCAAGGCGCGTCCCGGCAAAAAGGTCATGATCATCTCTTACGGCCCCACCGTGAAGCCTCCGAAGAGCTTCAAGGAGTTCCCCGACAACGTGATGATCGAGCTGTGCAGCTACACCCCTGCCTCCTTTGAGGCTTGGAGCAAGATCAAAGTCCCCCACGGATTCCTGGTCTACATCTACAACTGGGGATACTACAACATGACCGGTCTGACCCCCAAGCGCACGCCGGATTTCGCTGCCCGTCAGGCACGGCTTTTCATCAAAAACAAGGTGAAAGGCGTCTACCGCTGCGGTTTCGGCGAAAACTTCGGTATGGAAGGCCCCACCTATTATGTTTACGGCAAACTTCTTGAAGATCCCGCCCGCAGTGAAGTGAAGATCCTTGATGAGTTCTACCGCAGAGCTTTCAAGGAGTGCTACGCCCCCATGAAGGTCTTTTTTGATACTCTTTACCATCGTCTTGAGCTTTACTCAACGCTCTCAGGCGACGGCTTTGAGGGCGACTCCGGCGCTGTGCGCGCCATTCCCCGGAATCCCCGGATCATCATGAGCATGATCTACACCGCCGACATCCTTGATGTTCTGGAAAAACAGCTTGTCCGCGCTGAAAGCATGGCAAAAGATCCCAAGGTGAAAAAACGCCTTGAACTGGTGAGACATGAGTTCAACTACACCAAAAATCTCTCTGAGGTTCTGGCTTTCTACTCTGTCTTCCGGCTCCGTCCCGACAAACAGAACAGAGATGTGCTCTTCAACGCCATTGAGGCGCGGAACAATATGATCAACTCCTGGTACGATGCCAAAGGCAAACTCAAGCCCTTCCCCGGCTGGAAAGAGATCCCCCTCTTTGCAAGTGTGCCCAAAGGTATCGCCATGACCAACGGCCGCCTCAGAGCCCCCATTGAAGCACCTCTCACCTGGAACGTGAAACTGCTGCGTAAACTTGATGTCATTCCCGGCGCCGCCCAGAGCCGCATGGTCATCAAAAAGACGGCGGAGCAGGTCACTTTTGCTGACTTCAACAAGGGCGCCTGGGCAAAGGCTCAGTGGCAGAAACTCAACGGGATCCAGCTGGGTGAAGTCTCTGAACAGACCCGTTTCAAGATGCTTTACGATGAAAAGAATCTTTATGTGGCAGTGGAGTCCCAGCTGCCTGACAGCCGCAAACATACCGCTTTCGGTGCCGACGGTCCGGCGTGGAGAGAGGATGCTCTTGAATTTGTTATTGATCCTGCCGGCCTCAGAAACAGCTACTATCATATGATCGTCAATCCTGTTGCCAACTCATTCTACGACTCTGCCGTGGGCTTTATTGAGGATGTCCTTGATCCCCGGTACAACAAGGCCGATGCCGGATGGAACGGCAGCTGGAAGTATGAATTCAAGCGTCAGAACAACAAGTGGTACGCCATGATCACTTTCCCCTTTGCCGACTTCAAGGTCAAACCTGCAAGCGGCATGATCTGGACCATGAATGTGGGACGCGAGATCCATATCCCCCAGGGCAAGGGCAGAACTACTACCAGCATCAGAGAGCTGGCTCTCTGGTCACCGAGTCTTGAATCCCTGAGTTTCCACGACAAGGACAGCTTCGGCGAAGCGGTCTTTGAGTGATCCTCCCCTGACTTTCTGCGGGACTGCGGCAAATCTTCTGCAAGATTTGACCGCAGTCCTTTTTTACGGACCTTTATCGGGAACAGCGCCAAAAAAATCCCCCTTGTATTTTTATACAGGGGGGAGGCAGCGCCAGGGGGCAGAAGTTTTTTCTGCGTTTATTTTTTATTCAGAAAATCACTTGTTGTAGAAAAAGATGTTTCTGAAAGAGGCCTTTCCGGAAACGTTCCGGAAGAGGATGTAGAAATTGACGGATTTCAGGGGCTTTTCAAGTTTGACGGTGGTGCTCTTCTTTTCCCAGTCGTGGGTTCCGCCTGAAAAGATCGCCGTCTTACCGTAAAGTTTTTTACCGTCGGCGAAGGTCAGATCAAGATAAACACTGTAACCGTAGAAACTTTTACCCTTCACATCTTCAGCCTTGCTTTCAGCTCCGAAGGTGATGGAGCCGGTCAGGGGCTGGGCGAAATGCAAACTGCTGACAACCCCGGTGCCGTAGCCCTGGGGAGTCTTGACGGAACTGTTGATGATTCCCTCTTTGGTGATGACAGTCTGCTGGTTGGCATCATTTTTGCCGTAAACATGCCACTTGGCGGGAGCCAGGTTTTTTTCTGCGGCTCCGGCGAATGCAGCGGCACAGAGAAGTGCCATAACAAAGAATTTTTTCATTTTTTCACCTTTGATTTTTGACCGTGCCGGGAGCTTCTTATCTTGCTCCCTTTCTCATAAGCACGATGTAAACAGTTTTGAAGAAGATATAATAGTCCATCCAGATGGACCAGTTCATGATGTAGTAGGTATCCAGCAGCACTCTGAAGCGGTAGTCGGCATCGCTGCGCCCGGAAACCTGCCACAAACCGGTGATGCCGGGTTTCACCCTCTTTCTCAGCTCGTAGTGTTTGCCGTAATATTTGACCTCATCCCGCACGATGGGACGGGGACCGATGATGGACATGGTGCCGTTGAGAACGTTCCAGAACTGGGGGAGTTCATCAAGGGAGGTCTTTCTGAGGAAATTCCCCACGGGGGTGATGCGGGGATCATGGCGGAGCTTGAAATCCCGTTCCCACTCCTCTTTCAGCTCCTGATCGTTCCGGAGCAGCGTTTCGAGTCTGGCATCAGCGTCAGCGTACATGGAGCGGAATTTCCAGACAGCGATCTCTTTGTCATTCTGCCCCAGGCGGATAGAACGGTAAAAGACAGGTCCCGGTGAGGTGAACTTGATAAGGGGCACAAGTACAAGGAAGACCGGCAGCAGACAGATGATGGCAACGATGGCAAGAAGCAGCTCTATGGCGGCTTTCAATATCCGCGAAAGAGGCTGAAGCAGCTTGTTTTTGATCTCAAAACCGCAGAAGACCCCGATGGAAACCGGCGTCACCCAGGCGATGGGGAAGATCTGGGGACCGGGGACATACATGATGTGGGTGAAGTAACGGGAAAAATCCCGGTAGATTTTTGAAAGGATCATTACCGGAATACAGCAGACGATGTAATGGATATTGTGCTGACCGGCGATCTTTTCGGCATCGGCAAGAGTGCCCAGCACCGGAATTCCGGAAATGATTTTACCCTGTTTTTCAGGATCATCATCCAGAAAACCCACCACCCGGAATCCGAAGTAACTGTCCTGCTGGAACTCAAGCGCCACCTGCGCGCCCCCCTTGCCGGCTCCGGCGATGAGGATATCTGTCTGCCCCGTGTGTATAAACTTGAGCACTTTGCGTACGATGCCCCGCACAATGGGCAGCATGATTCCCGTCAGAAAGATGGAAAGCAGCATGAAGAGGGGGGGGAAGGATTGATTGTTCCTGAAAAAAGAATACCATGAAAACAAAAGGATGTATGTGATGCAGACCGATCCCGCCAGACGGCGGATCTCTTCGATCTTATTCACCCCGGCTCCGGGATAGAAGATGCTGCCGTTGTAACAGCTGAAGACCATATTGCAGATGAGAAGCGCGATACAGAAAGGCAGAAACTTCGGCGGTTCAACGCACATGCTGGAGGGCAATCCCAGAACGGAACACAACGCGCCTACGGCGATTATGCTGCCCACAGCACAGCATATATCAGAAAGCATCAGAAAAAATATCCGCAAGACGCTTCCAGTAACTACTGAGAAAATCTTCTTCGGGGTACGGGGCATTTCGGTTTCTCCGGAGTAAAAATATTTTATCTTTCAGGGTATAATATAGCATGGTATACTGGAAGAGTCAAGTGTAAACACCGGCTCTTTGAGGCAAATCCTCTTTCCTGTTATAAGCGCAGATGTTTTTTTGCTGAAAGCAGTTTGAAATATCGGTTTCCGGGTCATATATTAGAACAGAGACCTTATTTTTCAACAAAACGATACAGGAGTTAAATTGACCGTGAAAGCCGTATTGATCTCTCCCGAAAAGAAACTTGTACTTTCAGATATCCCTGCTCCGGAGTCCCGGGCGGGACACATCATCATAGATGTTCACGCCGCAGGCGTCAACCGCGCCGATCTGCTTCAGGTGGATGGACTTTACCCCTCACCTCCGGGATGGCCTGACCGTCCGGGGCTGGAGTGCGCCGGAACTGTCTGCGCCGCTCCCGGCAGCAGCCGTTTCCGTCCGGGGGACAAGGTCTGCGCCCTTCTGGGCGGCGGCGGATATGCCGCTCAGGTGTCGGTCCCTGAAGAGCTGGTCATGCCCATGCCTGAAAACGCCTCATTCGTTGAAGGGGCCGCTCTGCCTGAAGTTTTCGCCACAGCCATGCTCAATCTGGTCAAGATCGGCGGTCTGAGCTCCGGAAACACTCTTTTTATGCAGGCGGGCGCCAGCGGTCTGGGACTTGCTGTGATCCAGCTTGCCAAACTTCTGGGAGCCAAAGTCGTGACCACCGTCAGCTCTGAAGAAAAGGCTCAGGCGGCCCGGGCGGCGGGCGCTGATGTGGTCATCAACCGCAAAACCATGAATGTGCCTGAAGAGCTGAAAAAACATCCCATTGACGTGGCAGTTGACTGCGCCGCAGGCGAGATTCTGGGGGATTGCCTTGAAGCTATGAACCGGGGCGGCAAGTGGATCGTTATCGCAACCCTGGGCGGAACGGAAAGCCGGGTGTCGCTCCGCACCTTCATGGCGAAGCACATCTCCCTCATCGGCAGCACCTTGCGGAGCCGCACCGATGAGGAAAAAGGCGAGATCCTCAGAATGCTTGAAGAAAAGATATGGCCTGAGATCACAAAAGGAGCCATCAAACCTGTCATCGACCGGGTTTTCCCCATTGATGAAGTTGAAAAAGCCCACAAAGTTCTGAGAGATCAGAGCAATGCGGGCAAAGTGATCCTGACCTTTCCGGTCTGCCGCTGAAGTCGGGACCGGCACTTAAAAAAAGGAGCTGCTGCGGAGAAATTTGCAGCAGCTCCTTTTGTGTTCCGGATCAGTAGCGTCCGCG
>JAGBWB010000088.1 GCA_017629975.1 Lentisphaeria bacterium | reverse complement strand
TTATAAAAATGAAACAATTTGCTGAATTTGATGAAAAAGGATGTTACTCCTTTAAGAAAATATGTGTTGTAACGCTCCCCATATTGCTGAGTATGCTCATGGAGCATATTATCGGCATGACCGACACCGCATTTCTGGGGCGGGTCAGTGAAGTGGCTCTGGGGGCCGCAGCATTGGGATCGGTCTACTTTCTTGCCTTCTTCGTGCTGGGAACTGGATTCAGCTTCGGCGCCCAGATCCTTATTGCCCGGCGCAACGGCGAAAAGGCTTTCAGCAGTATCGGTGAAATCTGTTATGCCGGGGGATTTTTTCTGGTCATCCTCTCTCTGCTCCTTGTGGCACTGATCAAGTTTCTTTCCCCTGTTTTCATGCCTTACATGATCAAATCTCCTGAAATATGCAAAGCCACCATCGCCTATCTTGACTGGCGGACTTACGGACTCCTTTTTGCTTTTGCGACGGCGATTTTCAGAGCCTTTTATGTGGGGATCGCCCGGACTGCCATTCTCAGTATCAGCTCTGTTGCCATGGTGCTTGCAAACATTTTCCTCAACTACGGACTGATTTTCGGTAAATACGGCCTCCCTGAAATGGGCATCGCCGGAGCCGCTTTAGCGTCAAGCATCTCTGAAGCCATTGCTTTAGTCTGTTATGTGATTTACACTTTGAAGTATGTGGATCTTAAAAAATACGGATTTGAAAAAGTTGCCGCTCTGGTC
Organism: Lentisphaeria bacterium; assembly: GCA_017629975.1. Classification (GTDB taxonomy): domain Bacteria; phylum Verrucomicrobiota; class Lentisphaeria; order Victivallales; family Victivallaceae; genus UBA1784. Next base: position 6,069 of record JAGBWB010000088.1, on the reverse strand, counting down.
AATCCTGCCATATTGAAAAGTGTCTTTACCGTTTCTTTCTGGATGATGCTCCAACCCTTTCTGGCGGTGGGGGTGTGGTTTTTCTTTTTTCTGGCTGTGGAGCATCTGGGGGAGCGTTCTCTTGCCGTTATCAATCTTGCGCGTACTTTGTCGGCACTGCCTTTTATTATCATCCACGCCTTTGCCACTTCTGCCAACTCTCTGGTCAGCAACCTGATCGGCGAGGGGAAGATCCCCCTTGTGTGGCGTCTCATCAACAAACTGCTGCTTGCGGCGTTTCTCTGTGTGACGCCGCTGTTGTGTTTCTACGCCATCTTTCCGGAGCTTTCTCTGCGTCTTTTTACGGACAGCCCCGATCTTATCAACGCCTCAATCAATGTGACCTATGTCATGTGCGCTGCAAGTTTCATTCAGATCACCGCTTTTATTCTTTTCAACGCCGTTTCCGGGACGGGGGCCGTCAAGGCTACGGTCTGGATCGAATTCATCAATCTGGTGATCTATTCTGTGTTTGTCTGGTTCATCATCTACCGGCACCGTCCAACCCCTGCTGTGGCATGGTCGGTTGAAATCTGTTATCAGGCGATCACGGCGATACTCAGTCTGCTCTTTCTGCTTTACGGCAAGTGGCAGCACAAGAAATTGTGATCCGCCGGATCAAGAACCGCCCTTTGAAAAGAGAAAAGGGCATGAAAAACCCCATCCGTCAAACAGAGGGATGGGGTTGAAAAAGTTTTGAAAAACTTATTTGCCGTACTTTTCAAAGTAAGGCTTCAGGGATTCGCCCCAGACAGTGTATCCCTTGACGTTGCGGGGATGGAGCAGGTCAGGCATCATGCTCTTTTCAAGGATCCCTTCGGGAGTGAGGAAGTTTTTCCGGATGTCCACCCAGATGATATCCTTGTTGTTGCAGAACTTGACGATCTCAGCGTTGACTTTCTCATTTTCAATGCGGCGGAGATTTTTGTTGTCGGCGCCCCGGGGGAAAATGGCATAGAGCAGAATGGGAGTCTTGGGGTAACGCTTGCGGACAGCATCCAGAATGCTCTTGATACCGGCAACAGTGGCTCTGTAATCATAGCGGTTGTTGGTTCCGATCATGAGAGTCACCAGCTTGGGATTGATCATTTCAAGGATACCGCTTTTTTCCACGATCCAGAGGGTATGCTGGGTGCGGTCGCCGCCGCATCCGAGGTTGAGGACGCCGTAAGGCTCAAGGTACTTTTTAGCAGCAGGTGCAGCAGAGGCACGCTCCCACTGATGGGTGATGGAGTCGCCCAGCATCAGGATCTTGATTTTGCCTTTGTTGGCGGCGGTGTAGGCTTTCTTCTGTTCATGGCGCTTGATGTGGCGCTTGGCCTGAACCGGGGTTGTGGCAATTTTGGTCGCTTCTTCAAGAGAGGGCGCTTTGGCAGATTTTTTCTTGTTGGCGGCTTTCTTCGGTTTGGCGGCGGCTTTGGCAGGTGCTTTGGCTTTTTCTGCGGGGGCAGCCTCAGCGGGGGCAGCCTCAGCGGCGGCAACAGGGGCGACGCCGATCAGAGCGGCAAGGAAAGCGGTGAAAAGATGGGATGCTTTCATTTTTTTATTCCTTTTTTTGATATGACCGTTTTTTACGGAAATGTTTAAATATATCACCTGAACTGAAAAATTGCAATCTTCAACAGAAAACTTTCTTTTATTGAAAAACAAGTTCTGCAACAGGGTGTTTTACCTTTCCGGAGGGACGGGAACAGTTCAGCCACAAGGGCTCATCGCCGGGTCTCAGGTTGTCAAAACGCCTTACCCCGAACATGGGACCGCAGGAGGTGCAGCGTTTAATTTTTATTTCCACTTTCTTTCCTGCAAAACGCTCCGGGATGCGCCAGATGTAGGGCGCATTCAAACGCTCAGGCATTTTTTCTCCGTTGATATAGAGTTCCGTATAAAGATCGTCTGCTTCAAAGCTCAGCGTATTTGCCCATGCCGGAATTTCAAGCTCCTCCTGCTGAGTGATACTGCCGATGAACTGCTCCAGTCCGACGCCGTCTTGAGCATAAGGCGCAAGTCCCTTTCCGGTGTCGGCAAAAAATCCTGCAAGAAAGGCGGTGGGCAGAAAGGGATACTCCGGCAGGGCGGGATCGCTTACCTTTATAATGTGTTCCCCATGTTTCAGTGAAAGAGGGGCGCTTGACAGATAAAAAGGAGTGAATCCCTCAGGAAGAACTTCTGCGGGGGCATTGAGCGCAAGAGGCACTCCGTCAACTTCAAGGGCGGCGGGGAGTTCATGCTGCCGCGCCAGAAATACCACATCTTCAAGGGGGGACGTAACATAAAGTTTGCAGATTCCCTCTTCAAACTCAAGACGTTTCAGATTCGGACGGTCAATGAGGATCCGGCGGGGCGCAAAGGATTTGATACCGTCAGGAGAGAGTTCAAATTCAAATTTGCTGCCGCTCCGGATCAGAGTGAGCCGCCGGTTCTCCCGTGAGGGGGAAAGATTGATGATCTCAACAGAACCGTCGGCGAAATACCTCATAAAGATATCTTCTGCAAGCCGTCCTGAGGAGTCCGTTACACAGTTTTTTAAGGGCAGGATCTTTTCAAAAATCTTCAGGAATGTTGTGAAACTTGCGCATCTGTGGTAAGAGCCGTCAGGCATCTTTTCGGTGGAGATCCCCTCCTGTTCAATGCGGAGCACCGCCGGAGCAGTGCCTTCTTCCTCTTCATCTATGAGACGCCACTGTCTTTGAGCTTTCACCAGCTGAATCAGAAGTTCACTCAGCTGAGCTTCGTCAGTGGGGCGGCGAATCTCTATTTCAGGGAGAAATTCCTTGCGGGCAACTGCTGCTGAAGCACAAACATCTCTGTTCAGCGCGGCAAAAGCCGGAAAGAAAGGCTGCGCCCCGGTAAAAGGGTTGAAATACTGGGACTTGGCGCCGCAGGTGTTGCCCCGCATATCAAAGGGAGCAACTGCCAGCAGATAGCGGTCTGTGCCGAACATGGAAACAAGATGGATCTGCCGTTTGATCTTTGCAAGAGTCATGTCGCAGGGCCCCAGTGCAAACAGCTCCGCCATGCCGCCGTTGCCGTTTTTACGCATGGCGTGTTCCGCAGTGGCAAGCGTGATCCACTCAACGCTGTGGATCTGTGATGCCGTTGCGATCTCATCAATGGCAGGGAGGGAAAATCCATCGGTGACTTTCATGGGGGAGCCGCTTGCCCGGAAAGAGTCCTTGAGGGTGTGTTCTGCCAGAAGATGTCCGGTGAAAAGAAGATCATGACGGTCGCACCAGCTGCGGATGGGGAGGACAAAGGAGTCCAGAAAACGCTGCCCCAGCAGTTTGCAGACGAAGTTTTTCCAGAAAGGAGCGCTCTGGTTGCGGAGTGTGAAAATGATATCTTTTCTCAGGGAACTTCCCGTCAGAGCTGTATAATCTTCTTCCAGTCCCGGGTAATAAGAAAGTCTGATTTTTTCATCGCCTGAGGGAGAACCAATGTAGGAAATGGCTGGTTCATCGGTAAAAATTCCTTTGATGAGAGTACCGAAAAGGTGTCCGAAACGTTCCGCATATTTCTCGTGGGTGTACTCAATGAATTTTTTCATGGCGCCGGGATTCAGCACATCAGGCGCCTTGGGGTTGGAAGAAATTCCGAAAGAGTATTCGCCGTTTTTCTCAAATACTTGAAAATATTTCAGCGCATGATCCGGATCTTCTTTCATGATCCAGCCGCCGCACTGACCGCTTGGCCAGTTAAATTCATCATAGAGCCACACTGAATCAAAGCCGAGAGCCTGACACTCTGCAATGATCATTTCACAGGTGTTGAACCACTCTTCAGAAAGGTATTCAAGCTCACAGCCGGAACGGGGATAAATCATATACTGGGTAAATCCCGCTTCTTTGAAAGAACTCAGAAAAGAGTGGATTTGTCGTCGGTCCGGGCGCCCTGTTATGGAACCCATGGGAATCAGAGGCATTTCGCTTTTCATCAAATCAGATCCTTAAATATTCATGAGGTTTATACCGGAAAGTCAAAAACTGCAATATGTGAGAATAATATACTTGCCGCACACCCTTTTTTCAAGCAGGAAGAGTTCAAACAGAATTTTATTTGCCGGAAATCTTCTTGAAATAAAATAGGAAAAGTGCTAAATTATAGAAAAGTTCATAAAACAATATCTAACGAGGCAGGAAAAATGAAACAGAATGGCGAAACTCTGCAATTCTTAAAACATCTGGAGTCCCTTGGGGTTCCCTCTATTGATTGTGTTGTATTCCAGCACGGAAAAGAGATTTTCAGGTACCGTTCAGGATTTTCGGATGAGGCAAACACCAGAAAAACGGATGGCAGTGAACGTTACAATATCTACTCCTGTTCCAAACTGATCACCTGCACTGCGGCGCTTCAGCTGGTGGAAAAAGATGTGATCCGTCTGGATGATGCCGTCTGGGAGTATCTGCCCGAGTTCAAAAATATGAAAAAGATCTCAGAGGGAAAACTTGAGGAGGTGAAAAATACCATGACGCTCCGTCATCTTTTCACCATGACCGCAGGTTTGACCTACAATGTCGCTTCTGAAAATCTCAAGCGGGGCATTGCTGAGACCAAAGGCGTCATGTCCACCCGTGACGCTATGAGATATCTTGCCTGTGATCCCCTTATTTTTGAACCCGGTTCCTCATGGCAGTACAGCTTGTGCCACGATGTGCTGGCGGCAGTGGTTGAAACGGCTTCAGGAAAACGTTTCGGGGAGTATGTCAAAGAAAACATCTTTGATGTTGCGGGCATGAAACGCTCCACATTCCTGCTGCCCGAAGAGGAACTTTCTGAAATCGCAGCTCAATACCGTTACAACAGTGAAAAAGGCGAGTATGTTTTCTGCGGTCCTCAGATCCAGACATATAAACTGGGCAGCGCTTACGAAAGCGGCGGTGCCGGATGTATTTCAACTGCCGATGACTACATGGCTTTTCTTGAGGCGCTGCGTTCCGGTGAATCACTGCTCAAAAAAGAGACCATCGCCCGGATGACCGTTCCCCAGATCAGTCTGAGTGTGGAAAAGGTGCTCCGGAACTTTTTGCCGGATGAAAATTACTCCTACGGTCTGGGCGTCCGCTGTCCGAAACCCGGCGGCAGTGCCATGGATTACGGCTGGGGCGGCGCCGCAGGGGCTTTTCTAGCGATCATTCCTGAAAAGGAACTTTCCCTCTTTTATGTGCAGCACGTTCTTTCTTCCCCGGCTCAGGCCATCCGCGGCACTCTGCGTGAAAAAGTCCTGATGGATTTGCAATAAGTTATGAATTTCTGCGGCAAAGAATATTTGCTTCAGCTCTTGAGATACCCGGCACTCCATCCCGTTCCGGCTGCAGCGGGATGTTTTCTGCTTTTTCTTGTTTTGTGGCTCTATCCCGTCAACAGCTTTGTGACAAGGGGACTCCTTTTACTGAGTCTTGCCGGGGGCGCGGGAGGTTTGCTTTTCATATTCCGGAATGTTCTGAAACGCAAAACTTTTCTTCTTGGTGCCGCTGCGGCAGGGATGATCCTGTCGGGGATATGCCTCTGTTTTTATTCTCGTTCCCGTTTGGGGAATACTGAAAAATACTATGTGCAGGAATTGAGAAGTTATGCCGGCACTTCCTATCTCTGGGGCGGGGAAAATGCTCTCGGTATCGACTGTTCAGGTCTGCCACGCAAAGCCATGCGGAACGCTCTTTTCAAATCGGGCGCGAAAACATTGAATCTGCACCTCTGGAAACTTGCCTTTGAAAACTATCTTTATGATGCTTCGGCAAAGGCTCTTGCTGAAGAAACACGCAACACTCTTTTCTGCCTCGGTTTGAAAGGAAGTGTGGCATCTGCTCCTGAGCAGCAGCTCCGGCCCGGTGATCTTGCTGTCACATGTGACGGCAGACATGTGATGGTATTTCTTGCTCCCGGCGAGTGGATCTCCGCCGATCCGGGGGCGGGGAAAGTCATTATTGAAAACCCTGTCCGGTCAAAAAATCCCTGGTTCAGCGTGCCGGTGCGATTTTACCGCTTTTCGCTTTTCAAGTGACACAGAAACACTCCCCCCGTGAAAGGGGGGAG
>JAGBWB010000087.1 GCA_017629975.1 Lentisphaeria bacterium | reverse complement strand
GAACGCAAAAGGATACTGGCAGATAAGTTTGAAGCAGCCGGAATTAAAGTTCTTTATGATGACAAATATCTCTACGTCGGCGCAGTGATGCACGATGAAGATGTAGTTTCCCTGAATAAAAAAGGTCTGGATCAGACTTTTCTTTACCGCGAAGCCGACACGCTGGAAATCTTTATGTGGCCGGTTCAAGGACAGCATTATTGGGAACTCTACTCAACGCCCACCGACAACAAAACCTCGTTTTTCTTTCCTTCCGGCGGGATGACCTTTATGCCTTCACTTATGGCAGATTCCCCGATTATGCCCGGTTATGAAGTTGCTGCGACCATTCAAGGTACCCTTAATGATCACAGCGACCGCGACAAAGGCTGGACGACCGAAGTACGCATCCCCCTCAAGGAAATCAATGCTAAAGGTATCAAATTCGCTCCGGGGCAGGAGTGGAAAATGTTATTTTCACGTTACAATTATTCGCACTTTTTTTACACCAGACAGAACTCGGCGTACCCCAAACTCCCGTCTTGCAACTTTCACTTGCGCAACTACTATGCGCCGGTGGTATTCAAATGATCTAAACTGCACTCCAGGTGCTTTACAGTCTCCCTTGGCAATGTGTAGTGTCACGAAGCCGGAAAACCTTTTTCAGTAACGCTTTTCCTGAGCTGATTCAAAAGAACAAAGCCGTTTTTTGCCATTTTCCGGCGTTGGAAACGGCTTTTTAAACTGTACATTTTTATATGCCGTTTTTTTGCCGAAAAATACAAAAATTATCGTATAAATGAGTTGACATTTTGTTTTTAAGGATGTATGTTAAACATCATTGACTAAAAATAACACCAGATAAACAAGATTGATATTTTTCTATGAATAAAAGCAGTTTGACTTATAAAGAGATCCTCCGCCGCATCCACAACGGTATCTACCGCCCCGGTGAAAAATTGCCCGGTGAAATCGCCTTTGCCGAGGAGTTGGGGATTTCCCGGGTCACTTTGCGGATCGCTCTGAAACAGCTGGTCAGTGAGGGGATCGTTGAAAGTTACGGACGCAGCGGCAATTATGTTTCAATGAATATCCCCGGCAAACGTTTTCTGCTGCTCATCGGCGGCAGTACGGAACAATTGGGAATCGTTGAACAATATCTTTCTTCTCTGCTCCGGCAAAATCTTGCCAATGCGGGACACCAGCTGGAGCTGCTGGCTGCCAGTGCTCTGGAAAATATATCTCTGGAAGAGTGGAACGCTATGCTGGCAGAAAGCCGTATCGAAGGCGTCTTTCTGGGAGCAAATTACAGCCCGAAAGATTTTGACATGCTTCACTTATTCAATCATACAGCTGTTCCTATGATCGCTGTTCACGGTTGTGAAAAAAGCAGCATATACCATTTCCCGAAGGTGAGCGGAAGCGGAAAAGAGTGCTTTATGGATGGCGTCCGGTATCTTGCTTCCCTGGGGCACCGGCGGGTTTGTACCATCTTTTCCGAAAACAACACCCGGGGAATTGAATTGGAGCTTTACAGGGAATTTCTGCAATGTAACGGATTGAGTGATGATCCGGGACTGATTATGAGGCTTTCTCTCAGTGAAACAAAGAACGTTGTCCGGCGGCAGCTGCTGGGCCCTGAACCGCCGACAGCGTTTATGTGTTTCTGTGATGCCCGTGCTATGCAGGTTTATGCCGCCGCCCGGGAATTGGGGATGCGTATCCCCGGACAGATTTCTGTCATGGGAATGTGCGGATATTCTGAAAGACTTTTTGCTATGCCCAGATTGAGTATGGCCAATTTCCGTTACGATCTTATTTGTGCAGAAGCCGTCAAACTGATGCTCCGTTCTGCAGAATGGTTCGGGCCGGGAATGGAAAAAATATACATTACCGTTCCCCATTCCATTGAGCCTTACGGCAGTACCGGGCCTGTTCCGGGGGGCGTGAATGGTGAACTGCCGCTGACTGCTGTATCACGTATTTTCTCGACAGGACTATATATTACTGGCGAAGAATAAGTTTTTTCCGGACATATTTTATAACGTGAAAAAGAAAGGAAAAGTTATGACGAACAAAAGATTGCCGGAACATCTGTTCACCCTGATCGAATTACTTGTGGGTACTATTTGTCAAATAGGTGTTTTGCCGTTGTATCTCTTCAAAAAAACAATCAGAAAAATGCCTTATAATGCTTGCAAAGCAAGCGCTTCATGCACTGAAAGTACGCTTCATATTTGCCGAAGGCAAATGCTTCATACGGTGAAACCGTGCTTCACTCAATCAGCTTTCACGCTGATTGAACTCTTGGTCGTGATCGCTATTATCGCCATTCTTGCCGGTATGCTGCTGCCTGCGTTGAATAAAGCAAGAGCCAAGGCGCGTGCAACATCCTGTCTGGCAAACCTGAAGCAAAACGGTCAAATGCTTGTCTTTTATACGGACGAAAACAATGATTTGTTCCTCTGGCAATACCGGGAAGGCAGTACCTCTCACCACATGGCACCCAAAATTCTGGTCGGGATCTATACAACTTCTGAAAATCTGAAAACACCGGATGGTTCCGGCCCGGTAGGAGAAGAAAAAGTTCTTTTTTGTCCCGCCTTGCAGAAGCGAACAGAAGGTACACTGGTTTCCACCTACGGTTTTGCCGACCCTCTCTGGTACAACGGTCAGGCAAATTATACTCTTCCTGCCCAGATGTCTTTGAGTGTCAACAATGACAAGGCGCAGCTTCTTGATTTGAAACGGGCCAAATCCCCGACTACGACCCCTATTTTCGGTGATGCGGCAAACAAGGAAAGCAAAGCGAACTACTTGATGCGTGCCGTGGGCTCCACATTTACCGCCGGTTTTTCGGATGTTCACTCCAACCGCGGCAACGTGCTGTATGCCGACGG
>JAGBWB010000086.1 GCA_017629975.1 Lentisphaeria bacterium | reverse complement strand
GAAAAAGTTCTTCGGTCAGAATGAAAGATCTTGAATTGCTCCATCCCGGTCCGGTCAGCTCTTTGAACTTTCCTGAGCCGCCTCAACCGGATTGGGCGGAGCTTACCGAGCTTGCCGATGAAAACGGTTTCTCCTTTGCTGAATTTACTGAGCTTGCCTGCGGCGAAAATACCCCCGCCGCAGCCTGGTATGCCTGGAACGCTCTTAATGAGGGCGTCTACTTTACGGGAACTCCCGGAACAGGCGTGAAACTCCAATCTCCTGAGAAGCGGGAGGAACTCCTGCGGAAACAGGAGGAAAAAGAGTCCAAAAAAAGACAGCGGTCGGAACTTATTGAACGGATCAGAAATAATGCTCTGCAAAGCGATGATTTGAAATTCCTCAGGGAGATCGAAGCCGTCGGCAACGGTGAAAGCGAAAACAGTTCACTGATGCGTGAACTTGATATTGAAGCTGCTCCTGCAAAAGCTCACGCCCTGTTGTGCAAACTGGGCGTTTGGGATGAGCTTTATGATCCGTGGCCCCGCCGGATGAATGTGGATATTTCCATGCCCCAGACGGCACTGGCAGATCCCGATCCCGGGGAGGAAAGAGAAGATCTCACCTGGCATACCTCTTATGCCATAGATGATGCCTCCAGTAATGATCCTGACGACGCCATCGCGTTCTGTGACGGGCTGCTTTATGTGCATGTTGCCGATCCCGCGTCTGTGGTGACTCCCGGAGGCGCTACAGATGAAGAGGCGTCATGGCGCGGCGAAAGCAGTTATCTTCCTGAGATCCAGGTCCCCATGCTGCCGGAGGGCTCCATTGAGAAATTCGGTCTCGGATTGAGTGAAAAAACGCCTGCCATGACCTTTGTTGTCAGAATTGATGATGAGGGAGCAGCTCACCTTGAGAGGATGACTCTTTCTGTGATCCATGCTGAGCGTCACTCTTATGAAAGCGCCTCAGATACCCTGATGGAAACGCCGGAATTTACCGCCATGCGCGCTGCCCTTGAAAGATTCAGGCAGCGCCGTATGGCTGACGGAGCGTTGTTTATCAAGCTCCCTGAGGTGAAAACAAGAGTCCATGACGGGGAAATTTCCATTACTCCCTGTCCTGTCACCCCGGAACGGGAACTTGTCGCCAACGCCATGCTTTGTGCCGGTGCCGCAGTTGCGGAGTTTATGTATAACGAGGGGATCCCCTTTCCCTTTGTGACTCAGGCGCCTCCGGATATAGATCTTGACACCATAGGTGATTCTCTTGCTGATATGTTCCAGCTCCGCAGAAGCTGTTCTGCGGGCGTTACAGGAATTATTGCCGGAAAGCACTCTGGTCTTGGTCTTGAACCCTATTCCAGAGTCACAAGTCCTTTGCGCCGCTATGCGGATCTTCTGGCGCATCAGCAGATCAGGCGTTACCTTAAAAAAGAGCCTCTGCTTGAGCTTGAATACATTGAAAAAAGACTTGTCCGGGCTGATGAAGCAGGCACGATGCGGCACAAACTTGAAAAATACGCCAATGAATATTTTCTGCTTCATTACTTCAAACGCCGCTCTCAGTGGCAGGGCAGGGGCACCGTTGTTGAAAAACAGGGCGAGCGTCTGACTGTTTTGATCCCTGAATTTGCTTATTGCTGCAAATGCCGTTTCAATGCGCCTCTCAAAGAGGGGGATGAAGTGGAACTTCAATATAATACCGCAGACCCGGTGGAAATGAAGATCCATCTGCAAGTCAGAAAGATTCAGGAAAGTCCCTCAAGCTCCGGATTGTAAGGATAGGGCAGTGTTCCCAGAGATTCAGCTGTTTCACAGCCTGTAAAGGCTTGGGAAATGGTGAGTATATATCTGAAACTGTCGCTGTTGACAGCTCCTGAAAACAAGGTCATAACTGCAAGCTGAAGCAAGTTTTCAGGCTTCCAGAGTTCAATTTCCTTTTTCCTGGGCAGGGGATGAAGCTGCCAGTTGTCTTCAGGAACAAGCATGGCATCAGCAGAAGCCACTGCAAAGCGTCCCTGATAGCGCAGCGTTTTCAGATCCAGTGTCGGATACAATTCACAGATCATCCCGCACCAGAGAGGTGAAAGACCGCATTTTTCATCCAGCATGACGCCTATACAGAGCTGTTCAGCTTTCAATGTTGTAACTGGCGTTGCTGTTATACCGCAGGCGGCAAAGGCATCTCCGACCTCTTCAAGTGTACCGCTGGGGTGATGTTTGAGTTCTTCACAAAGGAGGGCGATTTTTTTGTAAAGTGATACCTCCGAATCGTTGTCAAACCATTGCAGATGGACTTGAACAAGGGCATCGAGAAAATTAACTTTTTCACTTCGGAGCAGGGTGGAAAGATAACGCCTGCGCCGGATCATAGTCAGGGCACTTTGAAGCTGATGAATCCTGCGACGCATAAGAGGGCTTGCAGATTCCTGCAATTCGGCAGGGAGTTCACCCAGTTCGCTTTCTCTGTTAAGCAGTTCAGCCATTGCGCTGATGGCTACAGCTTCGTCGGGATCATCAAGCAGTGACGCAAGGCGTCTGATGTCAATTGGATTCTGATCCGCCATTTTGTTTCTTGACAGGGAACTTGCCGATCAGAGCATCTGATGCGATTTTCTGCACTTCTGCGGGAAAATCGCTCCGCATGATCCAGCGCAGAAAACCCGGTTCATTCTGGGCGATATCTTTGAGCTGCCGGCCGGAAAATTTTCCGAAATTCACCACCACATCATCGCCGACCCAGCGGAAACGGCGGGTGCGGTCGACCATGTCAGGATCACTCTGCTCGCAATAGGCGGCAAGTGAGCCAGTCTCCCGGGGGAGTTCAGGGAATTTTGCAAGTTCCCCCTGAATGACCTCCCAGGTGGCAGCGGTGTCGGCTTCTGCGCCGTGAGCGCCTTCAAGATCTTTTCCGCAGAAAAATTTGTATGCTCCCGTCAAAGTACGGGGAAACATCTTGCAGAAGATATTGTAGGCATCAATGACTCGACGCCCTTCCATATTGAAGTCGTAACCGGCACGCTTGAATTCTGTTTCAAGCATGGGGATATCAAAAGAACTCAGATTGTATCCAGCCAAATCGCAACCCTCAAGGTAGTTGTAGAGTTTTTCTGCGATGTCGCTGAAAGTGGGGCAATCCGCCACATCAGCATCATAGATGCCATGAACTGCTGAAGCCCCAGCCGGAATCGGCATTTCGGGATTCAATCTGCGGACAGTGGAACGGCTTTCTCCATCAGGAGTGATCTTGAGAACTGCGATCTCAACGATCCGGTCACGGGTCGGCATGATGCCGGTACTCT
>JAGBWB010000085.1 GCA_017629975.1 Lentisphaeria bacterium | reverse complement strand
TCTTACCGTGGTCAACGTGGCCGATAGTACCGATGTTGACGTGAGGCTTGGTTCTCTCGAAAGTTTCCTTAGCCATTTTTTCCTCCTGATCGGATTGTTGCTTTTAGGTTTATAGTTTAATTCTCGTATTTCAAACCGGACATTACTCCGGTTAGCCACATGAGCGGCGCCACCTTTTTTGGTCTGCCGGCTCCACCGGAGATCATCCCCGGCAAAACCCTTTTGCAACACTCTGTTTTCAAATCTCGGAGTTTTCAGTTTTAACAACTGCCCCACTTCTCAGGTGATGCGCCGTATTTATCAGCAAACCGCATCCGGCTTATACAATCATCGCCATAAACAGTTCATGAACCCCATCCGGGCAGTTTTCTCTTGCAAGATCTGCTTTCCGGAATCGCGGGTTCACTTGAATTTCTTCAAACCGTCTGAGCGACGACTTCCAGAGTGAAAAATGGAGCCTACATCCGGACTTGAACCGGAGACCTCATCCTTACCAAGGATGTGCTCTACCGACTGAGCTATGTAGGCTTATTAATTCCACTTGAACACTTTAATAAATGGTACTCGAGAGGGGACTTGAACCCCTAAGGATTGCTCCATATGGACCTCAACCATACGCGTCTGCCAGTTCCGCCACCCGAGCACTTGGGTGTCTCTGTGACTGCAATTAACATTGCCGTCGTGAAACATGTCTATAATATATCACTCAATTGAAACTTTTCAAGTGGAATTTTGAACTTTTTTAAACTTTTTTCCAAAATTCTTTGTTTTTTTCATCAAATCAGCTTTTTGCTCATGAAAAATCCCTCAGGATGTGCCGGAGGAAAGGTGTTTTTGAGCTGAGAGCAGCGCCATTTGGCACTTTCAGGCTTTCTGGCAGGCGCCATGAAGCCGGAATAGCTCACTTCAATATTCTCTTTTTCCACATCACAGCCGTTGATCTCAAGGTTCATGAAGGCTTCTCCCCCCTGGGGAACGTCAAACACATAGAATCGGCAATCGCCATCGTGTGCCATTTCAGGATTCTTGCGTTCTCCGTTGCCCGCATGACCGAAGGGGATCTCTGTTACAGGGATGTTATAGCAGGCATAATTGTGCCATCCGCCGTAGCGGGAGTAGCGCAATTTCACTTCAGGCACAGATTTGCCGCAGTTGTTGATCCGGACAAAGAGGCGGCTGCTCCGCATCCGGTAGGGAATACGCAATGCAAACTCAAGTTCATACCCCTTTTCTCCCTTGCGGAACTCCTTTTTAAGTTCAACAAGCTCAGGGAGGCAATAGATCTCTTTCACGCCGGGACGCTCACTGTTGGGCATGAAGACGGTGCCTTTATCCACCATGAAGGGTGTCTCAGCAGGCAGTTCCCAGGGGGTCTCAGAACCGCAGACAAGGCGCACCTGATGCGCTCCGAAAGCCACTTTTTCACCGGGAGCGATACGGCGGAAGTCAGGGTAGATCTGCACCTGATGGGGGAATCCGGTATCAATAACCTCTTCCTGAACTTCAGGAGCGGGGTTGCGCAGAGCAAGGAAAAGTTGTTTCTTTTTCACATTCCGGTGTTCAAAGCCGTAGATTTCCCCGGTATTGGGGTTGCCCCCCACCATCCGGGAGTTGCCGGTAAAGATGGAGTCCGCATTCTTGCGGGCAAAGGCAAAGGTCTCTTTGAGGATCTCCGCCTGCCACGGCTCAAGAGATTCAGGCTGGAGCGTCATGGGCAGATAGGTGGCGCCTCTCAGCACCGCCCACATGCAGGTATCCGCCCAGTCGCCGGGGTATTCGCTGAAAGGATTCCGCCGGGCGTGGGGAAATTCGTGGTTGTCAAAAGCGTCCGGAGGCACAAGAGAACCGTCGCGGCGCAGTTCGATATAATACATAAGATCCCGGTGGTTGGCGGCGGCAGCGCGCTGGGTCAGCGCCGGGAAGGTGGAGTATTCGGAGTCCCCGGAGTCCGCAAGAAAAACGTGGTTCACGCTCATAAGCCACCAGGGCGAGGGCCACCAGCCGTTGCGGATCACAACTTCCGGATTCACCTGACGCATGGCATCGCTGATACGGATCATGGCATCAATGCTTCCTTCGCGCACATGGTTCCGGGTGGGGTATTTTTCCACAAATTCAGGGGAAACGGCACAGTCGTTGTCCCAGTCTATCTTGAAATGGACGGCGCCGTACTCAGGCGAGGCAAGTTCACAGAAACGCTTTTTGACCGCTTCTTCAAGTTTGGGGTCAAGCAAAACGCCGTAGTTTTCGCCGCAGTAGGCGGAGCTTTCACCTGCCCCCACGAAGAATCCCTGACTTTTGAGGTATTCAGGATCATACCCCATGGGGCCGTTATGGGAGACCCAGAGGGAAAGTTCAGCGCCTCTTTCGCGGAAGAGTGCGCCCACCTTTTTCAGGCCGCTGTTGCCGCCGAAGGACTTCTTGGCGCCGAAAATGGAGCGGCGGTCATGCCATCCGGCATCAAGGGTGTAGATCTCAGGAGTGATCCCCAGAGCGGTAAAGGCATTGACCAGACTGGTGTAGTTGCCGGCATTCACATCGTACTCGTAGTTTCCCAGATAAGGGTCGCTCCAGAATGAACAAAATGACACAAGGGGCTTTTTCAAAGCAGGAATACGGACCGTGTCAAGGTAGGTATAAAAGAGTTCCTCAGGATCTTTGCCCATTCCGGTGACGGCACGGCAGGTGGTGATACAATTCTCTTTCCACACAGGATGCTGGCGCAGAGAGTAAGTTCCGTCTCCGTTGACGGTGTTGAATGCGGCGGGGTGTTCAATACCGGCAAAGAGCTTTTTGCCCATGACAGGATAACCGCACCCGGGCTGGAGTCCGCCCCCCTCCTCTTCGGCGCCGGGACGGCCCGCCATATCGCCGGAAACCATATAGCCCCGGCGTTTCATGCCTCCTGCGGGGATCTTCTGACAATCCAGTTCAACGTAATCAGGAGTGGGGAGTTCAGAGCTGCTTCTGATGGTCAGCTCTTTGAAGAACCACTCCCCTTTCTTTGCAGGAGTCACCCGGACTTCAAATTCAATACCGCCGTCAAGATAGCGGCAGACAAAAGATTTACCGGAGCGTTTCATAACGCCGGCAGGAGTGGCAGCTTCAATGCGCTTGCCGCTGATGGAAACAGCCACAGCCGGAAATTCAAACTTTACAGAAGCTCCGCTGGCGTCAGTTGCAACAAGTTTGTTTTTGAGGATCTCAAGATTCATTTTACATCTTTTTCCTTTAATTTGCCGATACCGCCCGAAAGCAGAACCTTTGCTCCGGGGATCAGCATAGCTATCAAAAGCAGAGC
>JAGBWB010000084.1 GCA_017629975.1 Lentisphaeria bacterium | reverse complement strand
TTGACGTGATGAACACCCCCGGTGCCAACTCCAACGCAGTTGCCGAAGAGGTCATCGCTCTGATGCTCGCTTCCGCCCGTCATGTTGTCGCCGCCGACAAATCCACCCGCGCCGGACTCTGGGAAAAGAGCAAACTCATGGGTCACGAACTCACCAACAAAACTGTGGGTATCCTCGGACTCGGTCACATCGGTCAGCTTCTGGTCAAGCGCCTTGCCGGTTTTGAAGTCAAAGTTCTTGGCTTTGACCCCATGATCTCCCCTGCCCTCGCTGAAAAGCTGGGCGTTGAACTCTGCTCCGTTGAACGCATTTTTGCCGAATCCGACTTCGTTTCTCTGCATATTCCCGAAAACGATGAGACCCGCGGCATGATCAACAAGGCTCTCTTTGAGTCCATGAAACCCGGCGCCACTCTGGTCAACTGCGCCCGCGCCGGCGTCATCAATGAAGATGATCTCCGTGCAGTCAAGGCCACCAAAAAGATCTTCTACCTCAACGACGTCTATCCCAAAGATGAAGCCGGTGAAAAGAGCGTCGCCGACGTCGCCGATCTTATGATGCCCCACCTGGGCGCCAACACCTTTGAAGCCAACTTCAACGCCGCCCGCAAATCCGCGGAGCAGATCGTTGATTACTTTGAAAAGGGCGTCACCACCGCCGTGGTCAACAAATCCCTGCCCGACGGTCTGGATGCCAAGTTCCAGCACCTTGCCTATGTGCTGACCTCCCTGACCCGCGCCTATCTCGGCACCGACAAGAACCCCGCCCGCGTGGAAACCAGTTTCTACGGCACTCTGGGCCAGTTCTCCAACTGGATGACTCCCGCCATCGCCGCTGCCATCTGCAACAATACCGCCATTGACCGCTCCCCCAGAGATGCGGGACAGGCCCTTGCCGATGCCGGAGTTGAACTTGTCAACCGCGAAGTTGACAACAAAAAGAACTACGGCGCCTCCATGAGCATCGACATCTTCGCCGGTGACTCCCCCATCTACAAGGGCGGATGCCGCGGAACCATCATTGAGAACAAGCTCATGATCTCCCGTCTCAACGACTTTGACGGTCTTTATCTTGATCCCGTCGGATTCCACCTCTTCGTGGAATACGCCGATGAACCCGGTGTCATCGGCGCCATCGCCGGAATTCTGGGCGAAAAGAACATCAACATCATTGACATCCGCGCTCCTCAGGACACCCGTTCCGGCAAGTCCCTGAGCGTCATTACCACCAATGTTGAAGTTCCCGACATGCTGGTTGAAAAGATCCGCGAAACCGTCAACGCCACCAAGGCGTTCCGTTTCACCTATCTCGGCTGACACGCCGACCAACGGAAAGAGGGACCTTTTTTGAATCCGGCAGCAACACAACAGAACCACCGCAGTCTGCGCCGCAGCACCGGCACTCTGCTCAGGCTGAATCTCGCCCCCATCATGGGCAGGCGGGATGCAGCCTATGATGCTGTGGCCGGATATGCGGCAGGTCCCTGTATTTTTTCCCAGGTCCCTGAACTGCTCAGACTTCTGTGGAGCGCTGAAAAAGACTCTGTTGAAGTGCTTTCACTTCTGAGCAGTCCCGATACCATTGACCGGGAGCGGAATATGCTTGAGCATATCCGCAAACTCATCCGCCTGCTTCAGGTTCTTGAGGCGTGGAGCGGCAGCCGCAAACGGAAAAACTTTGCCGACTGCATTGAAGAAGATATTGCCGATGACCCGGTGATCCCCACCGTCGTCACCAGGATCTCGTCTCTGATCCGCCATGCCGTCCCTCATCTGTTGCGCTACCGGGAATACGCCCGGAAGAGCGCCAGCATTTCTCACGCAGAACGTTACAATAAATCTTATTCTTTTTATCTTGGGATCTATCAGAGCCGGTTGCCGGCACTGCCCCCGAAAAGTGGAAAGCAAACTATGAACTATCGGATTGAAATCACAACTTTGCCGACAATGCGGGATTCCCGCGCCGCCGGTGTCCGCAGTGCCATCGCCGAACAATTCGGCGTGAAGCTGGAAAATCTGCTCACACGGGATGTTTACACCATTTCCTCCCCCGTCATCAGCAGCGATGAAGCCTTTGCCATTGCCGGAAGAATCAGCAATCCGGTTCTGCATTGCTTCCAGGTCAATGACCGCAAGTCTGAAAACTTCGCCCAGCTGCCCCCCTGCACGGCTCTGATCGCTGTGGGATTCCGTCCCGGCGTCACCGACAACGTGGGACGCACTCTGGCCGCTGCTTCATCCGACGTTCTCGGCCGCAAGGTCAACGCAGATGAATACTTCTTCAGCTCCACCGAATATCTGCTCTACGGCGATATTGACAGGGAAAAAGCTGAACTCATCGGCAAAAAGCTCCTTGCCAACGAACTGATCCAGACTGTTGTGGTCCTCACCGGCGAAGAAACCGCCAATGTGCCTCTCAATCTGCCTCTGGTCAACGGCGGCTCAGAGATCAAAGTCAACGAATATGATCTTGAAGTCAGCGACGCTGAACTTGAAGAGATCAGCCGCAAAGGTACTCTGGCACTCTCTCTTGAAGAGATGAAGTCCATCCAGAACTACTTCCGTTCCGAAAAACGCCGCCCCACCGATGTGGAGCTTGAAGTCCTCGCCCAGACCTGGAGCGAACACTGCAAGCATAAGATCTTCAGCGCTGACATTGACTACACCGAAAAGGTCCCCGGCGAAGCTGAGAAAAAAGAGACCATCAACTCCTGCTACAAGAGTTTTATCCAGAAATCCACCAAAGAGATCGCCGAAAAGGTGGACTTCCTCGTTTCCGTCTTCAAAGACAACGCAGGTGTTATCGACTTTGATGAAAAGTGCGACGTCGCCTACAAAGTGGAAACCCACAACAGCCCCTCCGCCCTTGACCCCTACGGCGGCGCCATGACCGGTATCGTCGGCGTCAACCGCGACCCCATGGGTACCGGACAGGGCGCTGAACTGCTGCTCAACGTCTGGGGCTACTGCCTGGGTTCCCCCTTCAGCGCTGATGAACTCATTCCCGAAGGTCTGCTCCATCCCCGGCGTCTCCGCGACGGCGTCCACAAGGGCGTTATCGACGGCGGCAATCAGAGCGGAATCCCCTATGCCAACGGCTGGGAGTTCTTTGATGACCGCTACATCGGCAAGCCCCTCGTTTTCTGCGGTACTGCCGGCAAGATCCCCAAGATGATCAACGGTATCCCCGGCGCCTCCAAGCGCATTGAACCCGGCGACCTGATCGTCATGGGCGGCGGACGCATCGGCAAAGACGGTATCCACGGTGCCACTTTCTCAAGTGAAGAGCTCCACAAGGACAGCCCCGTTCAGGCGGTGCAGATCGGCGACCCCATCACCCAGAAAAAACTTTCAGACTTCATCCTTGAAGCCCGTGACAAAGGACTTTACCGTTTCATCACCGACAACGGTGCAGGCGGTCTTTCCTCCAGCGTGGGTGAAATGGCAGAAGAGTGCGGCGGCTGCCGTCTTGACCTTGCCAAGGCTCCTTTGAAATACTCCGGTCTCCAGCCCTGGGAGATCCTCGTTTCCGAGGCTCAGGAGCGCATGAGCTTCGCCGTTCCCCCGGAAAAACTTGCTGAGTTCCAGCGCCTTGCCGTTGAACGTGATGTTGAAGTCACCGTGCTGGGTGAGTTCACCAACGACGGATTCTTCCATATTCTTTACAATGACAAGACCGTGGCCCGTCTTTCCATTGAGTTCATGCACAAAGGTCTGCCCAAACTCAAGCTCAAAGCCGTCTGGGAGCCCCCGGTCCACAAAGATCCCGAACTCACCGGCAGGGATGCCGCAAAGGATCTGACCGCCCTTATCGGTTCTCTGAACATCTGTTCTGATGAATACAAGGCCCGTCAGTATGACCACGAGGTGAAAGGTCTGAGCGTTCTGAAACCCTTCGTGGGTAAAGAGCGCGACGTCCAGTCCGATGCGACCGTTTCCATGATCGAACCTCTGAGCAAAGCGGGTATCGTTCTTTCTTCCGGAATCCTGCCCCGTTACAGCGATGTTGACACCTATCACATGGCAGCCAGCTGTATCGATCTGGCGATCCGCCGCATCATTGCTGTGGGCGGACACCCCGGCAAGATCGCTGTTCTTGACAACTTCTGCTGGCCCGACCCCGTCCAGAGCGCCAAGACTCCCGACGGCGAATACAAGCTCGCCCAGCTGGTCCGCGCCAACAAGGCTATCTATGACTACACCAAATCCTTCCTGACCCCCTGTATCTCAGGTAAGGACTCCATGAAAAACGACAGCACCCGCGGCGGACGCAAGATTTCCATTCCGCCCACGCTGCTCATCAGCGCCATCGCCAAGATCGACGATGTGAGCCGTGCCGTTTCTCTTGATGCCAAACGCTCCGGCGACCTGGTCTATGTCATCGGCGACACCGCCGCTGAACTGGGCGGCAGCGAATACTTCGCCATGCTGGGTGCCGTCGGCGCCAACTGCCCCAAGGTGGATGCCGAAAAGGCCAAATCCATCTACGCTAAAGTGTCTGATGCCACCGGCGCCAAGATCGTCAACTCTCTGACCACCCCTGCTCTGGGCGGTCTGGGTATTGCTTTCGCCAAAACCGCCATGGCAGGACGCCTCGGTCTCAAGATCGCTCTTGACAAAGTGCCTGTCACCGGCAAGTGTTCCGAACTTGAAGCTCTCTTCTCTGAATCCAACAGCCGCTTTGTGGCAACTGTTGCCCCTGAGAAGAAAGATGAGTTTGAAAAGCTGCTTTCCGGCATCACTTTCGCCTGTGTGGGTGAAGTGACCGACTCCGCCAGGCTGGAGTTCAGCGGCAAGGAACTCAACTTCGCAGTTGACACTGCCGAACTGCTCAAGAGCTACAAGGCGACCCTTGATCATATCTGATCATCAGGAGAGGGCTGAGGAGCCCTGCAAATATAAATTTGCTGCGCTGTTTTTGAGGAGAAACAGCGCAGCAGCAACCAAAAAAGGGAAAGACTATGGGAAGCGAAGAGGAGCGCAAGCCTGAAGTCGAGGCCCTGATCGAGAGCAATATGCGGCTGGTCTTGAAGATCGCCAATGAGTTTCTCGGTCGCGGTCTGTCGTGGGAAGATCTTGTATCTGAAGGAAACATGGGCCTGGTGATCG
>JAGBWB010000083.1 GCA_017629975.1 Lentisphaeria bacterium | reverse complement strand
GTCAAAGTAGACCACTGAAAGAGCATTCCCTTTGATTTCCTCAAAGAGAGCTGAAACATTGTTTTCGGATTCACCGATATATTTCCCGAAAATATCAGCCGGAGTGATCACATAAAAGGGCAGATCCAATTCGCCTGCAATGGCGCGGGCAATAAAAGTTTTTCCGGTTCCGGGAGGACCGTAAAGCATGATACCGCCCCCCACTTTCAAACCGTGTTTCTGAGCCCGTTCAGGATTTCTGACAGGTTCGATCATCCGGAGCCGGATCTGTTTTTTGACCTCTTCCATGCCTGCCACATCTGCCAGCCGGACAGAGGGACGCTCTTTGATGGTTCCGGCATCTTTTCCGGAACAGACGGACTCCCCTGCGGTAACTTTTTCAAGCTGTTCTTCCGGCATGTTTTTGCTGCACATGGCTTTAAGTTTGGCAGCGATGTCGGTCAGGTCATTGGCGTTGGCAAGGTATGCCTGACGGAGCTTCCCATCACACTGTTCGGCAAGATTGTACGCAAATCCTGCTGCCTGAGCGGTATGAAAAAAAGCCTTGGCGTAGTCGTGCTTCAGCAAAGCCTTCTCGGCAGCTTTTTCATGCTCGATTTTTTTTTCGTAATTGAAGTTGCCCATGGCACACCTCCCGGAGTCAGAAAAGATTATTTGTTGCCGTCAAGCAGTTTTTTGAGGGTGTCTCTTCCGGCGTTGATGTCGTCGGCGGCGGCAGCATTGGTATTGACCGGAGCGCTCTCTTCTGCAACGGAGCCGAGAGAACCGGGCACAACAAGAGAACCATTGACTTCATTCATAAGAGCGGTCATGAGGGCATCTTCGCTTTCAGCTTCATCCTGTTCGGCGTCGCGGTCAAGTCTTGCCATATCCCGGGCGAAAGCCTGATCCATGATCTTGACCACATCCTGCACATCGGCGCTCTTGTCGTCAAGGGAATCAATGCTATCCTGGACGACATCGGGATCAACATTCATGACGGTGGCAAGTTCGGCGAGAGCTCCGGAGATCTGCTGCATATCGCTTGCGGTGGTGATGGAATCCAGATGATGCTGTGACAGGAGGAGCTGTTTTTCCACTCTTTCGCCCATGACCAGCTTGGACTTGTAGATCTTCAAGGTGGAAGAGGCGGCAGACTTCTGACCGCTGATCATCTGTTCTCTGGCGGTGTTCCAGAGTTTGGTACGTTCTCTTTCAAGGGATTTGGATTTATCCTGCAAATTTTCAATGACCCGTTCCACAGCACGGGTAGCTCTGCGCTGCCGGGCGCGTTTGATTTTGGCTTCGTCGGCTGCACTGGTGAAAAGACCGTCAAAAATACCCATTTTCTTTATCTCCTGATTTTAATTCTTCAGTTGTTTCACGCTTCAAGTTTCTCTTCGTTGCTCTTTTGGGGAGCGGCGGCAGTGCCGTTGAATTCGGCGAGTTCCTTTTCCAGCTCAGCATCAGCGGTGCTTGCGGGATTTTCCACAACAAGTTCTGCGGGTTCTTCCGTCTTGGAGCTGACTCCGGCGCGTTTCAGTTCTGAGGCGGCGGCGTTCTGATCTTTGATCATATCACCCAGATCATACATTTTTCCGGTCAGTATCTCGATCTGACGGGTCCTTTCGGGATCGGCAGGAGCCTTGAGCAGGATCTCAGCCCTGGTAAGCATAGTGGTCAGAGTCTCGATATGGTTGCTGACGACCTGCTGTTCCTCACTCATGGAGTTCCGTTTCTGGATCAGGGGCTTGATCATTGCGGCGTAAGCGCCTTTGGCGGGGCCCTGAGCTTCAATGTACAAGGGCTGGAGTCTTCTGATTTCCCGTTCAATGTCGTTGAGCTCGCTGAGCTGTTCTTCAAGAACAGTTCTGAGGCGGCGGAGTTCATCCTTGTAAAAGGCGATCATTTTTCTGAGCGTCTTCTCTTCGGAGTCCACCAGACC
This sequence comes from Lentisphaeria bacterium, assembly GCA_017629975.1. GTDB lineage: Bacteria > Verrucomicrobiota > Lentisphaeria > Victivallales > Victivallaceae > UBA1784. The sequence goes on along the minus strand of JAGBWB010000083.1, from coordinate 17,011 downwards.
GATGGCGGCGAAGAGCTTGAAAAGCCAATCCGGAATAACCATGATATTTTTCCTTTCTCTAAAGTTTTATGATAAAGTTTTTATCTGTTGAATTGTATAAACTTTTTAGCGCGGATACCGCAAATGACAGTTGAAAAGAACCAGGCAATGGCGGTAATACCGCATTGAGCCAGGGAGGAGGGCGGCATCTTCTGCTTGAATCCGGCGGTGATCAGATAGATCAGCAGCATCAGCAGCGTCAGAGCCACAAGTCCGCACGCCAGATTGGAGGAGCGTTTGGTGAATCTTCCGGCGCGCTTGTATCCGGAAGGGAGGACCTCGTTGGGCAGGATCTTGAGCAGATGCCCTTTCCCGTCTTTGGCAAATTTGGCGCTGCGGAAAAGCTCATCAAGAGAGCGTTCCACAAAAAAGTCGTAACACTTTTCATCTTCAAGCTCCAGTTCTCTCTTAAGAGTTCTGACGCTGATCTGACCGTTCATACTTTTTGTAGCGCTGTCAATGGCGGAAATGTAGTTGACCGGCAGGATATGACGGAAGAACTCCTTTGTTCCCCAGCCGTAATCATCTTCTGCGCCGGGCATGTCAAAACACCAGAGTCCGCGGCGGTTCAGAGTGCAGAAAATAATGGTCGGATCTTTGGAAAGCTGACAGCTTGAGTCAAATCCGCCGTCCGTACCGATGGTGTAAAACAAGTGCGTGTAGACGACCTGAGCGGGATCCCCTTGCCGGAAATATGCCACATAATCGTAAACATGCTGAAGATCGCTGTTTGAAATCTCTTTTCCGTCTTCCCGGCTGAGAAATGCGCTGACAAGTCTGTAATGGTTCCGGCAGCTCAGCACGATGCGCCAGATCCTGACTTCGCCCCGCAAGCAGGTGATTCCCTTGTCTGCAAGGAACTCTTCAAAATCCCCCGCCCGGTTCTGGGTATCTCTGAACGAGGCTCTGCACTTGACTCTTGCGTTGATCCCCCAGCTCTGGAGCAGAGGCAGCTTGATACCGGGGAAAGGATAGTCTCCGAAAAAGTTGCTCTGCTGGTCGTTGAAAAACTTTTCCTGAACGGCACGCATGGCGGAAAGATCCTTTTGTTCTCCACTCTTCAAAGGGAGCTCCTGACTCTTTTCTTCATTTGCCTCCGTCACCGTTTCCGGCTCCTCTTCACGGGGAGCGCGCACCATGGCAAAGGCCGTCTGAGCAAAGTTTTCAATATACTCATAGGGGATCTTCACATCAAAAAAACCTTTCCAGCTGTTGGCGGCGCGGAAATATCCTCTTGACACCATGCCGGGAGTATCGCACCAGCCGTAGATGGTCATGGCATGGAGTCCGACAGCGGGGACCATGCCGTTGGCGGGCAGCATAAGCCATCCGGACTCCCGGAAAGTATCTTCAAAAAGGAGACATCCCACAGAAACAGGCGACGGTGCATTGCCGCAAGCGCCGCAGAGCACACTTTTATACTCGTCAACGTTCCGCGGCGGATCGGTTCTCAGGGGTTCAAATTCGACGTCATCAAAGGTTTCAGTGGGAATACCGTCAAAAATTTCCTTTGACACCTGAGCTTCGTCACCGGCGGCGACCTTGTTATAGGGCCACTGGTCATAAAGGCAGACTCCCTTTTCCTTGACGGCTCTGAAGATCTCGCGCATTTCAGTACCTGACTGCTTCCGCATCTCTTCGCTCAAGTGGGTGGCGGCATAAAGATACTGAGGGCTGTACTGTTTTGTGTTGCCGCAGAGATATTCGAGCATGGCAACAGCGCTGAAGGCAGCGCATGTGCCTCTGGAGCCCTGATCGCGCCTGACCTGAAAATGGGGAAGGGCGAACTTTGCGGGATATCTGCCCTGATGACTCATTGCAGCGCCTCCGGCAGAAACTTGAGTCTTCCGGGTGAAGCAGAACCGTTCTGCGGGGCGAAACTGATCTCTTTGCACCCTTTGTTTTCCAGGAATGTTTTGAATGTCACATAGGCGCATCCGGAGCAGAAAGCAGTCTTCTGATTCAGAAAGTCCAGTGTTCCGTCAAGGGCGGCACCGTTGTCGCCGGTGACTTTCATTGAAATCATAGCGGAGCCGGAAAAGATCCGGGGCATGGTCATCTGCATCTTCCAGTAATGGCCTGATCCGGGAGCAGCGTAGGATTCAAAGGTGAACTTCACCTCATCATTTTCCAGGGAGTGTTTGATGCCGGTGCTTTCCCGCGATGCGGCGGCAAACTGCATGGCAGGGGCGGGACGCAGAAAGCCCGAAGGGGCGGATTTGAAAATATTCCCCGGACCAGAGAGTGTTCCGCTCACTTTCTCAAGATAGGAGTAGAACTTTTTCCACAAGCTGCCAGTCAATTCGGCGGCAGCTTCATCGGCGGCGGCTTCATCTTCGGCGGTGATCACATTGTCGTCATCAGCCAGACACTCCAGAGCCAGTTCATAATTTGCCCGGCACTCCGGGCACTGCATCAGATGGAGCGCCGCGGAAGAGTTTTCCTGTTCCAGCGGCTCCATGGCAAAGCAAAGCAATTCATTGGGGGTCAAGCACTTCATATCGCCATACCTCCTTCTTTTCTGAGCATCTGTTTCATATTCTTATCGGCACGATGGAAGATCGTGTCTACATTTTCGGGAGTGATGCCGAGCATTGTCCCTATCTCTTTGGAACGCAGCATATCATATCTTTTTAACAGATAAACATAAGCACTCATTGGATTTTCCTTCCACATCTTTGAAAAACAAGTTTCAACCGACTGCCAGTTTTCCCGGCTTCCATCAGTTAAGAGTTTTTCATCCTGATTTTCTGACACGGGATTATCAATTATTTCATCAGAAACAGGAGATTCGTTTTTTTTGCAGTGGTCAAGGATGAGCATTTTTACATAATAGCGCATCCAGTAGATGATGGGAGAGTGTTTTTGCACAGATTTATTCGACAAGTAGTTATCCAGCTTGCCTCTGCCCACCATGTAGTTGTACAACATTCCGTAAACTGAGATATCATTCAGCCCCCGGTCGCGGACGATCTGCCGGTAGGAAAAACCATTTTTGGTGGTTCCTGCCAGAACAGCGCAAACCGACTTTTTGAATATGATACTCCAGGCCTCTTTGTCTTCATCTTTCAGGCGCTGCAAGAAAGCGCGCTCTTTTTCCAGGTCAAAAGCGATCATCTGATTTTTACCTTATTTATAAATTTTCCGGCAGAGGAGTTTCACTGCGGTATCATACGGGAGCGAAACTTGCGTCTTCCCCGGACCTCCTGCCGCTCTAATCACTGATTAATATAATGCTTAAAATAATAATTTACAAGAGGAAGATCATAAAACTCACTCAAAAAAAGTTTTCTTTCCCCTCAGTCACTTTTTCGGGAGGATTTATCAGCAAATTATTGATGAAAAACTTGAAAAATATCCGTTGACCGCTTATATTTAAGTTGTGTTCTTTCTGCTGATCCCGGAAGATATCAGAAAAAGTTCTTCCGCAGCGGTCTGTTTTTCACTTTTATGTTCCGGAGGTAATTTTATGGAAAATGCTGTTTTTGATCTCTATCACTGCCCCCATTGCGGCCTTACTGTTGAAGTCACCGCACCGGGAGCCGCTCCTGTCTGCTGCGGTGAAAAGATGCTTCTCTGCAAAGAAAACACCAGTGACGGTGCCAAAGAAAAACACGTTCCCATTCTGGAATCCACAGCTCAGGGCTCTCTGGTCAGAGTTGGGAGCGTTGCCCACCCCATGACCGAAGAACACTATATCCAGTGGATCGAAATCATCAACGGCGCCTGGGTGAACCGCTGTTACCTCAAGCCCGGTGATGCACCTCAGGCTGAGTTCTATGTCCCTGCAAGCGACAAACTGGAAGTCCGTGCTTACTGCAATCTTCACGGACTCTGGAAAAAATAATTACATCCCTTTGAGAGCAGGAGGGGGGAAAAGAGAAAACTCTCCTTTTGCTTTTCAGCACATTTTTTTAAGGAATTGATTGATGAACAAAGTTTTCAAAGCTGAAAAAATTTCAGCCAACGTCTGGTGGGTGGGCGCTTCTGACTGGAACGTCCGGAACTTCCACGGTTATCTGACCTCCCGGGGTTCCACCTATAACGCCTACCTCATCATTGACGAAAAAGTGACCCTTGTGGATACAGTCAAGGCGCCCTTTGCCGATGAAATGCTCGCCCGGATCAGATCGGTCATTGATCCTGAGAAGATCGACTATATCATCTCAAACCACGCTGAACCTGACCACTCCGGCGCCCTCCCCGCCGCCGTCGCCGCCATCAAGCCGGAAAAGATCTTCACCTCCGTGGCAGGAGCGAAGACTCTCACCGCCTACTGCGGCGATCTGGGTTATACCGCCGTCAAGACCGGCGACGCTGTTGATCTGGGCCAGGGGAAATGCACCTTTGTTGACACCAAGATGCTCCACTGGCCCGACAGCATGGTCTGCTATTACGACCGTGACAAGGTGCTTTTCTCTCAGGATGCTTTCGGAATGCACCTGGCAGGCAGTTACCTCTGGGCGGATATGTACGACTGGAGCGTCCTTGAGCAGGAGGTCCGCAAATACTTTGCCAATATCCTCAACCTTTACAGCGACAAGGTCATCGCTCTTCTGGATTCTCTCCCCGGTCTGGGACTTGATATTGAAGTCATCGCTCCCGACCACGGTCCCATGTGGCGGCAGGAGCTTGAAAAGATCATCGCCCTCTACCGGGATTGCGCCCAACAGAATCCCCGGCCCAAAGCTCTCGTGGCATACGCCACCATGTGGAACGCCACCAAATGCTGCGCCGAAGCCTTTGCCGACGGCGTCCGCTCCAAAGGCGTTGAAGTGGAGCTTGCCGACCTCAACGTCTGCGACCGCAGCGATATCATGACCAAGGCGTCGCTCTCAGGCATCATCGCCCTGGGCGCTCCCACCATGAACAATCAGGTCTTCCCCCTTATGGCAGATGTCCTCAACTATCTCAAGGGTCTGCGGATCAAAAACAAACTGGGATTCGCTTTCGGCTCCTGCGGCTGGAGCGGCGAAGGCGCCAAGCAGATCGCCGCCGCCTTTGAGGAAATGAAGATCCAACAGCCCTGCCCCATGAAGCAGGTGAAATATATGCCCACTGAGGCTGATCTTGAAGAGTTTTTCAACACCGGCGCCGCTCTTGCCCAAGAGCTGCTGGAAAAATTAAAATAAGAAAGGATATGTGAAAAATGGAAAAGTTTGTTTGCAACATCTGCGGTTATGTTTATGATCCTGAAAAGGGTGATCCCGATAACGGTATTGCTCCCGGCACCGCCTTTGCCGATCTCCCCGAATCCTGGGTCTGCCCCGACTGCGGCGCAACCACAGATGAGTTTGAGAAGGCAGAATGAAAAAGGCTTTTTCAGGCAAATTACTGAAGTCCGGACTGGCAGGAGCGCTGCTGCTCCTGCTCGCCGGATGCGTCTCTGAGAGCGCCGCCAACATGGAACATGCCAAGGCGCTCCGCATCGGCATGACCAAAGCCCAGGTCCTCGCCATCATGGGCGAACCTGTGAAAGAGGATTTTTCCACTCCCGACCGCTGGTTCTACTTTGTCAACCCGGTCTGGGCGGACGGCTTGACCACAGAAGAAGAGTGTATGCCTTTGATCTTTGAAAAGGGACGCCTTGTGGGATGGGGCAGCCGTTTTTATGCCAAATACCGTTCTCTCAACAACAAAGTTAAAGAGGGTTCTGAAAAATGAGCACCACCAAACGTCCCGGATGGGACCGCTATTTCATGGATATCGCCCAAGTCGCCGCTAAAAGAAGCAACTGTTCACGCCGTCAGGTGGCGGCAGTGCTTGTCCGGGACAAACGGATCATTTCCACCGGATACAACGGGACCCCACGGGGCGTGCGGAACTGCAATGACGGCGGATGCCCCAGATGCAGCTCCAATGCGCCTTCAGGCTCCAAGCTGACCGAATGTCTTTGCAGCCACGCCGAAGAAAACGCCATCGTTCAGGCGGCTTACCACGGTATCATGGTCAAAGGCGCCACTTTGTATACCACTTACAGTCCCTGTCTGCTCTGTGCCAAGATGATCATCAACGCAGGGATCGTTGAAGTGGTCTACCACGAACGCTACTCCATTGACTCAACCTCCATGGCGCTCCTCTCTGAAGCAGGCGTCAAGGTGAGACCCGTTATGGAAGAGGAGGAGTAATGAGCGACATTGCCGCCAATATTCTTTCTCTTGAAGATGCCGTCAAATGGCGGCGCTCCATGGCGGAACAGGGATACAAAGTTGCCGTCACCAACGGCTGCTTTGATCTGCTCCACCGGGGACACGCCGTCTATCTGGACGCTGCAAAGGAAGAAGCGGATTTTCTGCTGGTTCTGGTCAACTCCGATGCCTCTGTCCGCGCTCTCAAAGGGCCGACCCGGCCTCTTCAGAACGAAGATGACCGGGCATTTCTCCTCTGTTCACTCAAGGCCGTTGACAAATGCGTCATCTTTGACTCCCCCCGCTGCGACAGAGAACTTGAAGCTCTGGCGCCCGATGTCTACGTCAAAGGGGGTGACTATACAGAAGACTCTCTTGATCCGGGGGAACGTGCCGCTCTGAAAAAGAGTCAGAGCAAGATCGTTTTCATCTCCTTTGTTCCCGGACACTCCAGCACCAACATCATCAGAAAGATGCAAGCTTAAATGGAGTGGGAAGAGTTCGCAGGAAAAGCGCTTGATTATCTTATTGCGGCATGTATAAGCTCAGGGATCATCCTGGGCTTTTTCTGTTGTTTTCTTGTTGCGGCGCTGCTGCTTCAGCTGGTGACCCTGAGTCTGCGCCGCAGGTGGTACGACCTTCTGGGTGAGCGCAGCTGGATCATGCTGGCGGCGCCCGGAACCATTGTCCACGAAACAGGACACGCTCTTTTCTGTTTGATCTTCCGCCACCGCATCCTTGAAATGAAACTCTTTTCCCCCACACCTGAGGGAACCATGGGCATGGTGAACCACAGCTGGGATCCTAAAAGTTTCTACCAGCGCGCCGGGAACTTTTTCATCGGCACAGGTCCCATTATCACCGGTGTTTCCGCCATAGCGCTTCTGACGGCGCTCCTCATGCCGGAAATCTGGGATCAGCTGGATTCCCACGAGATCTACACCGTCAGCGATCTGGGGGCGGCCCTTGCCGCCCTCATCTGCCGTATGCTCCGGGTCTTCTGCACAGCAGAGCTGTGGAGCACCTGGCAAACCTGGGTCTGGCTTGCGGCGACGCTGCTTATCGGTTCCCATGTCACTTTGAGCAAGGAAGATCTGAACAACGCCGCAAGCGGCATCTGGCTGATACCTGTCATCATCTTTCTTTTCAATCTGGCATTCATCTGGTACAGAAACCCCGGTGAACTGCTCCTTGAATACGGCAGCGGACATCTGGTCTGCACCTTGTCGGTCCTTTTCTTCATCATTCTGATCCTCGGCAGCTTTTCCCTGCTGCTCCATCTGCCGGTTTTCCAGAGTGCTCCCCCTGAAAAAAAACCTGCCCGGCGGGGGGGCAGGTAAAAACTTTTATTTTTCACGGAATCTGCGGAGCGCCTCTTTTCCCCGCTGAACGGCGCGGACGATCTCTGCGGCAGAGACACTTTCCATTTTTTCCGGAAGGGGATTTTTATCTTGCCGCCGGACTCCGGCGATTTCAAGGCATCGTCTCTGCACTTCAGGCGCAAGGGAAAGGGCATACTCCAGAGTCCACTTGTAAGAGAAAGAAAGGGCGATGATCTCATCGCTGAGACAGGCGCTTTCAACGGAAGTGCGGAGCGTTTCCCCATACCCGGAAATATTACCAGCCGGTGCGATATCACCGTTCCGAAGCGTTATACTGCTCTTGGGCTGTTCACATTCCCGGGGCGTTTCGCCCTTCGCGGATATATCACAATCTTGAGGAATATCATCCATTAAGGGCGTTTCAGGGGGAATACCGCCGCTGAAACTCTCTGAAATGCCTTTTTTTACGATGCTTTCATACGAGTGCTCATAGAAACTCCCCTCCGGCAGCCGGAGCTCTTCATACTCTTCACGGTTTAACCGCTCTTCCCGGCTGATATACGCCAGAGCCTCTGCCAGAGTCAATACATCTTCAAAAGAGAGCGTTTCCGGCGACACGCAGCAGCGGACGGGGAAAAAGCTCCGGAGCAGTTCTGCGATCCTGCGGGGGCGTAAAGCCGGATCCCCCGCCAGAGTCTCATGGATCGCCCTGACCGTCTGCCGCACTTTTTCCGGTTCCGGCAGCAGAAGATCGATCATTTCCCCCGCGCCGCTGATGACCGTCAGATTTTCCATGCTCAGTTAAAGGTGAAAAGTTTTCCTGAATCACTGTCTGTTACGGCAGTGAACACCAGTTTCGCCACATGATCCTGCCCCATGCCGGGAACATAGCTGGCGTCAGGCTGAAGATAGGCCGCAGGGAAAATGAGGGTCTTTTCCCCTTCGGCGATGGGGGTGAAGACCAGACTTTTTCTTCTGCTGTCTGCCATGATATCCTCTCCCAGAGTGAAATCGCTGAGGAGTTCAAGGGCGGTTGCAACATCCTTGGTTTCAAGGGTGATGGTGGCGCCGTCCCGGACCAGATGTGAGGCGACGGCTTCGCTGCCGCCGTTTTCGTAGATGGTGGATTCAACGGTTTTGCGTCTGGTCTCAATACGGGGTGCCGACGCCAGGGGGGCGATGACGGTTTCCCCGAAAGAGGCCACATAGGAATGTCTTTTGATCACGCTTGTTTCATAAGCTGCTGCCATGAAAGGTTCTCCTTATTGTTGTGTTGTTTTCTGATTCTTCCCTCCCGGCGGAGAGGTCCTGCTGCCAACAAAAGAGAATGTCAAGATAAACAGAATAATTTTGCGATTTTCTTCATGTTTGATTTGCAGAATCGATAAAAGCGCATTATATTTATAGAGAGTGTATATCCAAACCATCATTATACGAAAGGAATGATCATGTCCAAACTTTTCAAATCCGTTTTGCTCGCTGCCATTTGTGCCACCTGCCTCAGTGTTTCCGGCGCCAGCTGGTTTGTCCGGGGCAACAAATACAATGTGGAAACCCTTGTCATCACCGGGAACTACAAAAGTCCCCGCCTCATGGCTGAACTGATCCAGGCTGAGAGCCGTCAGCCCTACATCATCGTTCCCGCCGCCAATGCCAAACAGAGTTTCTGGTATGTGGCGCTCCCCAAGACAGACGGCTTTGCCATGTCCGAAGAGAAATTCGGTCCCTGGATCAAATTCTCCCAGTGCCGCCGGGTGGTGATCCTGGGCGACAACAACTGCGTGCCTGAGAAATACGAAGCCATGATCGACAAGAGCATCCCTGTGGTCCGCATCACCGGCGACTGGGAACGGGTGGCTGAAGAGCTGACCTTCATGCTGAATCTGAGCAATCTCAAGCGGAACTACCCCAAACTCCGCAAAGAGCTTGACCGCACCTACCAGCCTATTTCCGCTCCTGCCGCCAAGACTCCCGCCGATCCCGGCACCGGCAAACCGGCAGTTCCTGCGGCTGACGGCGAAAAGTAAGTTTTCATTCCTCTTTCTGCACCCCGGAGACCCCGACATGTTCAATATGTGGAAGATCGCTTTCAACGCGTTCCGTGAGTCCCTGCGTGAGCCTGTCTATTTTCTCATGCTTCTTGCGGCGCTGCTGCTTATCACCCATTACCCCCCTGCCGCCATTTTCGTCTTTTCGGAGCAGCTCAAACTGGTGGTTGACAGTTCCATGGCGACCACGCTGCTTTTCGGTCTGATCGTATCAGTTCTGTGCAGCAGCTACACCGTTGCCCGCGAAATGCGCAACGGCACAGTGCTGCTTCTCATGTCCAAACCCATCCAGCGCTGGAGCTTTGTCTTAGGCAAGATTTTGGGCATCGCCATGGCGGGCACTCTCTTTGTGGCGGTGTGCAACTTTGCAACTTTCATCGCAGTCTTTATCGCCACTGACCAGTTCCGTTTCGAAATGCCTCTTTACTTCACCATGCTGGGGCTGCTGGCTCTGGGATGTGTCGCAGGCATGTTTGCCAACTACCTGAAAGGATGCTCCTTCCCTGAGATCGCCACCTGGGCGACAGCGGTGCTGATCCCTCTTTTTGCGGTCTACTGCTACATGACGGGCGAACACCCCGCTCTGGGACTGCGCGACCTTACAAAAGCCCTGATCCTTGTCAACTTTGCCGTTGTCACCATGTCCACCTTTGCAGTGGTCTTTGCCACGCGCTTTGACATTGTGCCCAACCTCTGCCTCTGTACGGCGCTTTTCTTTGCGGGACTGGTTTCAAGTTACCTTTTCCAGCGCACCACCGACAACGAGATCGTCAACGCTCTCTGCGCAATTCTTTACGCCATCTTCCCCAACTGGCAGTTCTTCTGGCTGGCGGATGCTGTGGCGGTGAAGCGTCACATCCCCAACGACTACATGCTGAATGCGGCGCTTTATCTTGTGATCTACATCATTCTGGGCTCCACCTGGGCGGTGGCAACGTTCCAGCACAAGGAGCTGGCAGGTGACAGCAGAAACTGAGCCCTGCATCATCTCTCTGGAGCAGACGGACTCCACCAACACCTATGTCCGGGAGCATCTTGATGAGCTTCCGGACCTTGCTTTAGTCACGGCAAAGTTCCAGAGCGCCGGAAGAGGCCGTCTGGGACGGCGCTGGGTGGCGCCTCCCGGACTCAACTTCTGCGGAACTTTCTGTTTCAAAAACCTCTCCGACGGATTCCACGCAGGGATGCTCTGCGGCACCGCCCTTATGGCAACGGTCAATGAACTGCTCCCCGGAGTCCCTTTTTACCTCAAATGGCCCAACGATCTCTACTTTGAAAAGTCCAAAGCCGCAGGACTTCTGGGTGAAGGCGTCATCCGCAACGGTAAAATCGCAGGCATCGCCATGGGGATCGGACTCAATGTCAACACCTCTCCGGAGCATCTTTCAGATGTGGGGCAATCTGCCGTTTCCCTCAAGATGATCGCAAACAGAGAATTTAATGTGGATTTTATTGCAAAATCACTGGCAAAACATCTGAAGATGTGTTATATTATGTATTTAAACTCTGAGAGTGCGCTTTTCTCTCAATGGCGCCGTTTCAATGCCCTGATCGGCAGAGAAATCGCCGTTATTGACGCCTGCGGAACCCGTTTTGAGGGAGTTTTCAAGGATGTGACCCCGGCTGGGGAGATGGTTCTTGAATACGAAGAGTCCGGGAACTTGAAGCAAAGGTGTTTCAACTGCGGGGATGTGTCAGTAGACAAAACGACCCTGTAACGCTTCAAAGGGGCGGGCATAAAAGTTCGGCTCCGGGCGCAGAGAGAAGAGCTTGAAAGAGTTTTAATTGCTGAAAACATTAAAGTTCAAGTATTCAGTGCCGGAGGGGCGGAAAACCCCGGCAAAAAAACAAGTGTTTCAGCCTAAAATAAAAGGAACTATTATGAACTATGGAGAAATGATGGTCGGAGCCCTCAAATTGATGGTCTTCGGCATGGGCATGGTGTACGTCTTTCTCGTCATCATGATCGGATCAATGAAGGTGCTTGAGGTCGCCTTGCGCCCCTTCGCAACTCTTCTGGATCCTCCCCCCGCAGCCCCCGCCAAAAAGGCTGCTTCCGGCAGCTCTGAGGATGCAAAACTTGCCGCCGTCGCCGCCGCTGTCGTGGCTAAAATGCTCAAGAAATAACAATTTTTTACAAATATCAGGAATCAAAACATTATGAAAAAAATCAAATTCATGGATTGTTCGTTCCGTGACGGATTCCAGTCCTGTCTCGGCGCCCGCGTCAAAACCGAAGACTTCCTCCCCGCTCTTGATGCTGCTGTCAAAGCCGGTATCAACTACATTGAAATCGGCGGCGGCGCCCGTTTCCAGAGCCTCTATTTCTACTGCCAGGAAGATGCCTTTGACATGATGGACAAATGCCGCGAAGTGGTGGGGCCCGATGTCAATCTCCAGACCCTTTCCCGCGGCGTCAACGTGGTGGGTCTTTCCAGCCAGTCCTCCGACATCATTGACCTCCATGCCCGCATGTTCAAAAAGCATGGCATCACCACCATCCGTAACTTTGACGCTCTCAACGACGTCCGCAACCTGATCCCCTCCGGTAACAGCATCCACAAGGCCGGTCTGAAGCACCAGGTCACCGTCACCATGATGGGTCTTGCTCCCGGTCTCACCGAATCCTATGCTCACAGCCCCAAATTCTACGCTGACAGCTTGAAGAGCATTCTTGACAGCGGCGTTCCCTTTGATTCACTTGCTTTCAAAGATGCCTCCGGCACCTCCACTCCCCAGACCGTCTACGAAACCATCAAGATGGCACGCCAGATGCTGGGCAATGACAAAGAGATCCAGTTCCACACCCACGACACCGCCGGTATGGCTGTTGCCTGTAACTGGGCCGCTATTGAAGCCGGTGCCGACGTCATTGACCTTGCCATGAGTCCTCTCTCAGGCGGTACCTGCGAAGCTGACATCCTGGTCATGTACCAGAGACTCCGCGGCACCGAGTACACCCTTGACATTGATCCCGAAAAGATCCTTGCCGCTGAGAAAGTCTTTGAAAAGTGCATGGAAAAATACTTTATGCCTCCGGAATCCATGCAGGTTTCCCCCAAGATCATCTTCAGCCCCATGCCCGGCGGCGCTCTCACTGCCAACACCCAGATGATGCGCGACAACAACTGTCTGGACAAATACGACGAATGTATCGATGCCATGCGTGAAGCTGTTGCCAAGGGCGGTTTCGGAACCTCCGTCACCCCTGTCAGTCAGTTCTATTTCCAGCAGGCTTTCGCCAACACCATGTTCGGCGCCTGGAAGAACATCGACAAGAACGGCTACGGCAAGATGGTCCTGGGCTACTTCGGCAAGACCCCCGTGGCTCCCGATCCGGAAATCGTCAAGATGGCTTCTGAGCAGCTGGGTCTTGAACCCACCACCGAAGCTGTTGTTGACCTCAACGACAAGAACCCCAAACTGGGCATCGCCTACAACACCAAACTTCTGGAAGAAGCTGGTCTCCCTGTCACCGATGAAAACATCTTCATCGTCGCCGCCTGCGGCGAAAAGGGTCTGAAGTTCCTCCAGGGCGAGCGTCCCAACGGCATCCGCTATGCTGAAGCCGCCAAACCCGCCGCCGCCAAGGGCGCCGCTGCCTACACCGCCACTGTTGACGGTCAGGCCATCGTGGTTGAAGTTGACGCTTCCGGTGCTGAATTCACCGCCACTGTCAACGGCAAGACCTTCAAGGTGGGCGTCAAGGAAGGTGCCGATGCCGCCGCCGCTGCCAAACCCGCTGCCGCAGGCTCCGGTGAGGCTACTGCTGTGACCGCTCCCATGCCCGGTACTGTCAACAAGATCCTGGTCAAGGCCGGTGACTCTGTTTCCGCCGATGACACTGTGGTGATCCTTGAAGCCATGAAGATGGAAACTGAAATCAAAGCCGGTAAAGACGGTGTGGTCGCTTCTGTGGATGCCGCTCAGGGCGCTGTGGTCGCCGCCGGTGACGCTCTCATCAGCATCAAGTAATTTGTTTGAAGGAATTAAATCAATTATGTTTAAGCATATCATCACTGCCATGCTGACCATGGTTCTGAGCGTCTCTCTTTTCGGCGCCAAAGAACCCGTGGTCAACGCCGCGGCAGCCAAAACCGCCGCCGCTGTGAAAGCGGAGTGCAAAAAGGCTGCCAAAGATTGCAAGGCCTGCCCCAAAGCTGCCGCCAAGAAGTGCGACAAAGCTGTCAAGGCCTGCGGCAAAGCCATCCTTCCCCAGTGCGCCAAGAAAGATGCCGCCAACTCTGACGGCATGGTGAGCTGGTATCAGGACTCCAAAGGCTATTTCTATCTGGTCTATGACTGGGAAAAGCCTGCCACTGTCTATGCCCGTTCCTTCAACAAAGGCGCCAAAGTCTTCCCCGGCGGGGAACTGATGACCGTCGCTCCCCAGGGACGCAGCAAAGGCAAAGTCAAAAACTATGCCGCTGTGAAAGTGCTGGAAGTCGGTCTGAACACCGATCCTGCCGACATCCTGAAAAAAGGCGACCTGATCGCCAAATTCGCCCCCATCGCCATGGCTCATGACTCTGTGAACAATGCAGAACCTGTCATGGTCACTCTCCCCGGCTGGGGCGACGGATTCAAGGCTCTGTGGGAATCCACCGGTCTTTTCTCCCTGATCCAGCAGACCTTCTCTGACTTCAGTGTCACCTGGACTCTGGGTCTGGGCCGTGTCATCATGATCCTTGTTTCTCTGGTGCTGCTCTATCTCGCCATTGTCAAGGGATTTGAACCCCTTCTGCTGCTCCCCATCGGTTTCGGTGCTCTTCTTGCCAACATTCCTGTGGCAGGTATCTCCAACCCCGGCGGTCTGCAGTGGATGATCTATCAGGTGGGTATTGAATCCGGCGTCTTCCCCCTGCTCATCTTCATGAGCGTGGGTGCCATGACCGACTTCGGTCCCCTGATCGCCAACCCCAAGACCGCTCTGCTGGGCGGTGCTGCCCAGCTGGGTATCTTTGCGGCTCTTCTGGGTGCTGTTGCCCTTTCCTGGCTTGTCCCCGGAATCGACTTCAGTTTGAAAGATGCCGGTTCCATCGGTATCATCGGCGGTGCTGACGGTCCTACCTCCATCTTTGTGACCGCCCGTTTGAGCCCCCATTTGCTGGGTGCCATCGCCGTTGCCGCATACAGCTACATGGCTCTTGTGCCTGTGATCCAGCCCCCCATCATGAAGCTGCTGACCACTGAAGCTGAACGCAAGATCAAGATGAAACAGCTCCGTAATGTGGGCAAGGTCGAAAAGATCTGTTTCCCTGTGCTCATCACTCTGCTCTGCGCTCTTCTGCTGCCCGATGCCGCTCCTCTGATCGGTATGCTGATGTTCGGTAACTTGATGAAAGAATCCGGCGTTGTGAGCCGCCTGAGCGACACTGCCGCCAATGCTCTCTGCAACATCGTGACCATCTTCCTCGGTATCGCAGTGGGTTCCAAGCTCTCGGCTGACCAGTTCCTCTCTCTGCAGACCATCGGTATCCTGATCCTCGGCTGCGTGGCTTTCGCCTTCGCAACTGCGGGCGGTGTGATCTTCGCCAAGATCATGAACCTCTTCTGCAAAGAGAAAATCAACCCCCTCATCGGTTCTGCCGGTGTGTCTGCCGTGCCTATGGCGGCCCGTGTTGCCAACAAGGTCGGTCTGGAGTCTGACCCCACCAACTTCCTGCTGATGCACGCCATGGGACCCAACGTGGCAGGCGTGATCGGTTCAGCTGTGGCAGCCGGTGTGCTGCTCTGCATGCTGAACAAATGATCCTGAACTTACAGGAACTTTCAAAAGGCTTCCCGTCCAACGGGAGGCCTTTTTTTCTTATTTTTCGGAAATCTTATACTTTCAGTTGTAAGAACAGGCTCTTGCGAAACTCTTAAATAGCGTGTACTTCTCCTGAAGACAGCAAGCAAGTAGAAACCGCGATATTGTATTTGCATTCGGAGAAAACCATGTTATATTTAAGAAGAGCATTTACACGATAGAAATTCCTTAAAATTGTCAGTTAAAACAGAGGGTGTCAGAATGAAATATGGATTGTTTTTCGGTGTCAACAATTATACTCACGGTATAACACCCCTGACCTGTGCCCGAAATGATGCGCTGGCTTTCTTCCGTACCTTCAAAGCTGAAGGATATGAAGGGAGGCTTCTGACAGATGCTCCTGCCGGTATGACTCAGGAAGATTATAAAAATCAACTGCTTTCTGAGGGATTTGCTTCTTCTGATATCCAAGTCTGCAAAATGACCAGTGAAGAACTGCGAAGAGCCTTGAATGAGATCCCCGAAATGAAAGCAGGAGATCTTCTGGTGATTTTTTTCTCAGGACATGGTTTTGAGATCGGCAACCAAAACTTTCTCATCGGCTCAGACGCTGATGCCGCATGGATGAATAATTCAAACATTCCCGGCGCTGTACCTCTTGCCGGTATTTGCAGATGCACCAATTTTCCCGGAGTGCTCCGGCTCCTCATTCTGGATTGCTGCCGCAACAATCCCTTTGAAGGGGGGCGTGCTCTCTACACCTGTTCTTCCTCAAGAAATCTTGAACTTGAGGATCTTACAAAAGCTCAAGCAGAGAAATCACTCCTTCCTCCTGTCATCATAACCTCATGCAGTACCAATGAAAGGGCATACGAGGACAAAAAACAGGGGCTCGGGTATTTCTCAAAGTCTTTTCTCAAGACACTTCAAGATAAAAGCATCAATTCTTTTGAAACCTTTATCAGATCGGTTCTTTCCCCCATCCGTGTTCCTGATGCGGGACTCCAGACACCGTGGATCTGTGGTAATCTTTCCCAGCCGATACATCTGTTGGAGCGCTGGAAAACGGCTGCAAATCTTGATCATCTTTTCTCAGAATGCAAACAGCAGATTGCCCTTACTGACAGGTTGCTGAAACTCAACAATAAACCTCTTCCTCAAGAACTTATTTCGCTTCGTGCCGATATTGAAAAGGCAAAAAAAGAAAATGATTGCGATACAGCCCGGAGGTGTCTTGATGAAATGACCGGCAAGGCGGAAAAAATCCGGAATGTTCAAATTTCTGAATCTGCTGAGCAATTGGAACAGTTTGCACAACTTTTTGCAAAACACGCCAATATCTCTTCCGAAAAATTTGCCGATCTGAAAGAAAGATACGATTCTTTACGCAAAAAAGGATTTTCCAGAGAACTTCTTGATGTTCTCCAGGCTGCGTATGGTGAACTTCTCCAGGTCTGTAAAAAAATCACCACCGAAGAAAAACAATGTATCACAAGCTGGTTAAATTTTCTTAAGGAAAACAAAATCCCTGTTCCGGATGATTTGAAAAAATACAATTCCGCTGTTGATGAACCCACCAACGCCGGGGAATGGCAAAGGGATTTTGAAACACTTTCCAGTGTATTAGATAAAATCACCTCCCTCGGAGAAAGTACTGCCCGGAAAAAAATCTCTGAAGCACGGGATATTGTTGAAAAACTTGAACAAAACCTCCCATCTGTC
>JAGBWB010000082.1 GCA_017629975.1 Lentisphaeria bacterium | reverse complement strand
TCCAGCTGTGCGGCAGTGGGTTTCAAAAGCGCAAGAGTATTGTTCCACGCAAGTTCATGATTTTCAGATATGAATTTCATAACAGTTTTTTCCTTTGGAGTTTTTACTGAAAAATATACCACTTATCATCTGTTTTTGAGAGTTCGGAAAATCCCCTGAAAGCCTCAGGCTCCAATCCGATGACTCTGCCGCCGGCGCTCTTCAGCACCGGACGGGCGAAAAAGTCTTTAAAATCCCAGACCAGATACCGCCTGGGGTTTTGAGGATCACGACCAAACTCATAATTATTGACGATCCTGCCGAAAGCAGGACCTTTTTTCATATCCGCCGCCCGTTCCTGAGGATTTTTCCATGTGAGAAGTTTCGGCACAGCGGCAAAGTTGGGATTGGCGTAAAAAGAACCGCCCTTTTTCTTTTTGAGACGGTAAAACTCATCAAGAGTCCACTTCTTGTTGTTGTGGAGCCCCACAGCTTTCCGTATTGCTCCGGGATAGCGGGCAAAGTAGACATTGTCAGCTTCATCAATATTCTCAAGAGCCGTCATCTTCAGAAAAGGTTCATGGGTCTTGGCTCTCAAATTATCTGAAACGATATTGTTGGCAAAGCGGACAGCGTTTTTCTGATTTCCCCAGATTACCAGGGGCCAGATATTGGTCATCTGCAACACATTGTTCTCAATGTTGATATTGCTTGAGTCAACGATGGCGAGGGACCCCATACAGTTGACGGCGACACAGTTTTTCAGAAGAATATCTCTGCAAAAACGGGCGTGAAGAATGTGGGGGGAATATCCCGGACTTCTGCCGTCATAAAAGGATCTTGTCACTTTGATATCCCGGCAGTGGAAGAAGTTGTAAATACCGCTGGCATTGATCAAAGCCGTTCCGAACATCCGGATCCGGAATCCGTCAAAACGCAGATGGCTCTTGCCGAATGCGGCAAAACCGCGGCAGAACTGCCGGTTGTTTCCGTCAAGCCAGACCGTTTCTCCGGGGGCGGCACAATAGGTCACGGCTTTTCCGGGAGCTCCGCTGACGGGAATCAGAACAGACTCCTGATAGACGCCGCCGCGGACAATAACTGTATCGCCGGGAGCTGTTTTCAATGCGGCGGCGGAAACAGTCCTCATGGGACGCTCCTTTGTTCCCGGTGCCTGATCATCGCCTGTTACTGAAACATAGATGGTCTTAGGAGCGAAATCAGCGGCGGGCGTAGTGAAAGCAAGAGTTGCTGAACGGTTTTTTCCGGGCTTTTTATAGTTGATCTTTTCAGGCAGATAACGGTTGCCCGGAACATAGTAATTGCGTTTGTTGGAAGTTGCAAAACATTCATACTGCGTTCCGGGTTTCAAATTCGCCAGAGAAACATAGGCCAGGGTGGTCGCAACTGTATTATCTGACACGGTACGCCATTTGCCGCCTTTTTCCCGGAAGATGAGATTGGAGTTTTTCAAGACCGCATCAGACTCAAATTGCACAGAACCTGTGGTACTGCCTGTGGGAATGAACTTCATGTTGAAATAGGCACTTTCAACGGGGCCGAAGAGATAGAAGACAGGACCGATCAAAGTTCCGTCTGCGGCAGTTCCTTTGAAAGAGGCTTCATTTTTCAAAGTAAAATCCCCTTTTGCGGCGTTAGTGAAAGAGGCTTTCAGCTGAATTCCGGCTGCATCCTGCGCCGGAACTGCTCCGGAATATGCGTTGTTGAAAAGAACAGCGGCGGCAGGGACACGGTTCAAGATGCTCATTCTGACAACATTCTGACCATTGGAGGATATTTTTTTCACATTGTCAGCAAAGGCGCAATGGGTGATGGTAACAGGCTTTTCAGAGTTTACTGCGACAGCAGAACTGCTGAAGCCGCAGCTCTCAAGGGTAAGAGCATTTCCGGAAGAGATGACTGCGGTCCCGGCGGTGGTGAATCCCAGTTTCCGCAAAGTGACATTGTTTCCTGTGACTTTCACACTTCCTTCAATGACTGCGGGCGCATAGTGGCCGTACCCGGCAAGGGTGATCTCATCTTGAGAAATGTGAAGATCCCCCTGATATCTGCCGGGGAGCAGATACACGGTTGTTCCGCGGGGAAGACCTTTCAAAGTTTTCCGGGGCGTTTTCCGGCTGAGTCCGTCGTTCCGGTCATCGCCTTTCCATGAAAGATAGCAGAAATTCTTCCCTTGAAACCCCTGCTTGAATTTAGACTCTTTCGTCAGACGGAAATCAAAAGCACTGTCATCGGCAAAGGAGTCCCGGTAGCTGTGAACGATCTCTTTTTTCAAAACAAGGGAGGTTGCACCATTTTTGCCGCTGCGGTCATAATCGTTCTCATTGAAAACAGAGTACTCAGAATTGTTGCACGCTACAAGCGAGGGTGCAAAGACTTCAGAAAGTTTGCTGTAACGGTCGCAGGGTTTGATCCAGATGGAGCCCCGTTTGTCATCAATGCTGACGGAACGGCTGATGGTGTCTTTCTGATTGGAACCGTAAAAACGGATCCCGTAAGTTCTTGAAAGATAGGAAAAGCACTTGTCGATCACGGAGTTGTTCCCTGACCAGATGATGATATTGCCGCCTGAAACCTGTCTCAAAGTACCGTTGCCGATGGCGGAACATTCTTCAATACGGCTGTCAGTTGCGCCGTTCATACTGATACCGCCGCAGTTCAATACAGCGGTGCACCTTTTGATGCGGCAATTTTGAGCGCTGTTGATGACGATGCCCCAGCTGGCGAAGAAGAAAGAGACCTTTTGAGTCATAAATCCCCGGACGGTCAATCCGTCAATTTCCACATTGGTGACTTTTTGGGATTTTCCGGGCAAAAGGGCAAATCCGTCTGCGGGGAACATTCCTCTTGCCAGCTTGTGTTTTGAGGGGGCAGCTCCGTCAGAGGTACGCACATAAAGCTGCTTTTTCTGAGCGTCGTAATAACAGCTTGCAGGAGCAGGCACGGGGAGGATCAGAAAGTTTTTATTCTGTCTTTCATAGAGGGTGAAAGTATCTTTCTCAAAGACGGACTCAGGCTCTGAGGCGCACTCAGTCACATATATCCCTTTGTTTTGGTCGTGAAGTTTGAAGTTGCCCAGAGGCAGATCACCGTGTATCAGGACAGTACCGGGAACCTTCGCCCGGATCACAGTTTTCTTCGCTGGATCGCCGTCAAAAACTTTGCGGACAGCTTCGTGATAAGTACCGGGCAGAATGGTCAATGTATCTCCCGGTTTCAAAACATCCATACCTTTCTGAATCGTCTTGAAGGAATTTTTTTCACTTTTTCCGTCTGCACTGTTGCTGCCTGCGGGGGAGACAAAATACTCAACGCCCTGCACTGCAAATACAAGGCTCAATACTGCTGTAATCAGAAAATGTTTCATTTCAAGGTCTTCTCCTCTTCAAACCCGTTTTAACACAACCTTATTCAGTGGGATAGAAAAGCATTTGAGCTGCTGAAGTCATTGTTTGGCCGTAATTCATAGAACCCACATGCCAATCCAGAAAAAGGGTGTTGGTTCTGTTGTTGTGCCGGTAAGAAACCTCACCGTTGTCTTGTTTTCCATTATCATTCAATCCGTAAATTTTATTGTAATTAACGAGATTGACATAACTGTCGGGCTTGGCTGTATAGGTACAGTCTATCCGGTAGAGCCGGGTGGAGGGACGGCGTATCTGAGAGGTCTTTTTAATTCCTTTGGTGCTTTCAGTTCCAACCATAGCGTTCATAGCATAACTTAAAGCCTGTTTGATTTTCTTGGTGCTTTTACTGGCACGGAACATATCAGTGGGACAACGGAACATGGGGGCATAATTGAGGGGGATATCTGCGCTGCTTGAATTGATGGGACAGCGGAATTTCCCTGTGGGAGAGATAAATGAGGAGCCCAGAAATTCCTGCATACAGGTAAACCATGAGGTCCCCATGGCGTCATCTTTGCCTCCGGTTGGATAAAAATCATTGTAAGCATCGGTGTACTGTGCCGTCATCAGCCCGATGTTTTTAAGCTGGTTCTTGCATGTTGTATCCCTGCCCCGTTCCCGGGCCTGCTGCAAAGCAGGCAGCAGCATGGCGGCAAGGATGGCAATAATGGCGATAACGAC
>JAGBWB010000081.1 GCA_017629975.1 Lentisphaeria bacterium | reverse complement strand
CCGAAAAAGATTGTTTTAAGCTGCAAAAAAGGGAGGCCTCACTGCCTCCCTTTTTGTTTGGGTGTTATTCTCAATTCTCTTTGTGCAGATTGAGCATCTTTCTGTAAGCGGCGATTTCACGGAGTGCGCCGTCGGTCACCTGACGGATCTTCCACTCAAGGTGCCACTTGTCGCAGACATACTCCATGGAGGGTTCCCAGCCGAGACGGGAGTCAAACTCCACCACAGGAATGGTATCTCTGGCATTTTCAATCTCTTCATAAGCAAGAGCTTCGATTTTGTCAAGATACTCTTCCGCCTCTTCTGCTGTGGTGCTGTTCTGCATTGCCATGTTGAGCTGCCACCACTTCTTGATGTTCATCACTGTAACGGTGCTGTTGCGGATGAAGTGTGCCAGCGCCTCAAGGCGTTTCGCCTCATCTTTTTTGCCGGGATCGGCAAGTTCAACAGCCTTGGCGGCGGCGGCAAGTCCTTTGTTCCAGTGGTCAAGCATCTTCTGCAAAGAACGCAGTTCCGCAGGATAGCGCAGGAATCCGGGAGTCTGTTCCGCATTCTCATAGGGGGTATAGAAGGTCTTGACGATCCTCCAGCCGAAATGGGCATGGGGCGCCGTGGGGAACTGGATCTCTTTGGAGACCATAGTCCGGGAAATGTTGGGCTGGAAGATAAAGGGATATGCCGCACCCACGCGCCAGGGACCGTACTGGTCTTCGTTGGAGGCAACATAGTAACTCATACCTTCGTCAAAACATTTCCACGCTTTGAGAATATGGGGCGCCGCCTTTTTGCCGTAGTCACGGATGGCGATCTTTTTGAGCAGTTCATCATAATCAGGCTCAAATCCTTCCCATGAGCTCCACTTGCCCAAATCGGCGGCGACGCTGTTCCACCAGCCGTAATGGTGGGTGCAATAGAGATTTCTGATGTTCCATTTTTTCCCTGCCTCTCTCAGATTGAGATCCCGTTTGAGGATCTTCCCGGGAGCGGGGACAAGGGGGACACATCCGAAGTCCCAGGCGATACCGGCGGTGTTCACATTACCTGTGATCCTGATCCCGTGCTTGTGGGCTTCGGCGCATTCGCTGGTAAAATAATATCCCGGCTCATCGGCGGACATGGTGTAGTCCATGACAGGGGTGTGGAGTCCCTCCAGTTTCCGCTGTGAAAAAATCTCGTAGCAGACTGACAAGCTGACGTTTTCGGGGTAGTTTTCCAGAAACTTTTTCCGCAGTTCAAGGGGAGCATAACCCCAGTTGTAGGTGCTGTACCCGACATTGATATTGGGGTTGCACTTGTGAACTGCCCGTTCAATGCCCTGAATGTAGGCCGGGTAGTCATAGCAGGGATACCAGCCGGGACTGGGACGGGTGTCGGGAATGCCGTCCACAACACTTTCCCTGTAAGGTTTGCCTGTGGTGTTGGGATCTTTACTGGGGAACTCCAGACATTCGCCGCAAAGTCCGATACTGGCAATCTTGGGGTAACGGCGGCAGATCTCACCGTAGACGCTGTCAAAGACCTCCTGAGCCTTGGGGTCATCAGGGTGGACATAGGTACGGATGTAGTTGTGGAACACCGTGGTAATGCCGAAACGGTCGGCGCGTTCAATGATTTCATTGAAGTCGCAGTAACCGATATTGTTCCGGTCGATTCCCTGCAAAAAGAGGTCGATCTGAGTGTATCCGGCATGGAGCAGACCCAGAAGTTCTTCATCAGGGTAGTAATCAAGGCCGGTTCCGGAGTGGATGGTCTTCACATCATAAAGAGGTTTGCGGACAAACTTGCCGATCTCAAGGACGGGAGCTTCTTCAAGGTTCATCATATCCTCAATATGGATCGTTCCCCTGAAGGTCATCTTGTCTTCGCAAGCGGTGACTTTGACACTTTTTTTGTCAACTTCAATGACAAAACCTTTTTTCACCTTTTTGTTCACATCCACCCAGATGACATTGTCGCCCGGCTCCTGAGTCAGAGTCAGGGAAACGCCCATTGAGGTGTACATGTAATCCTGAAAGTCCTTGACGGCGATCAGGGCGATGGAGTCCTTATCCCCGGAACAGCCGATTTTCCACTCATCGGTAATAAGGATCTCATTTTTCTTTACCTTGCGTGCTTCATCCCGGCGGCCGGGTTTGTGATACGCCCAGTGCCTTTTTCTGAAATCGTAATTTTTCTCACTCATTTGATCTGGCTCCTTATTCTGGCACAATCGCGGCATCCTGATTTGTGGAGGAGGATCGCCGGATCTTCTTCAAATATTTTTTTCATGGCGGCAGCAACCTGAGCTGCATCCATGACGGTAATGACCGAAGGTCCTGCGTTGGCAGTTTTGATCACGCCCATTTCCTGAAGTTTGAGGTAGTAGGGGGCCGTGCGTTTCAAATTGTACCATCCGCCGCGGCATCCGCCGGGATAGTTGGCGATCCGCACCATTTGACCGTCCACTTCAGCTTCAATGGAGTCGATATAGGTGTTGTACCAGGCTTCACAGGCGTGGAGGAAGGTGTTCCCCCCCACCGATTCACCCAGAAAGACGAGTTTTCCTCTCTGAGCAAGTTTTCCCCAGGGACCATCGGGAGCAAAACAGTCAAACCGTTCTTTCTGCTTCAGAAATTCTGCCGCTTCCTTTCCCCACGCGCAGACGGAGTGGGTGGGATGCTCAGACCGGAGCACGCCGGGAGTCTTGCGGAACGTTTCTGGAATGATCCCCACCCACTTTTCAATGGGGGTATTCTCTTTGTCATAGGTTCCCGCCGTTCCGCCGTCACAGCAGTCAGAAAGTCCGGGCATGGCGAGGATACCTGATTCGGTCACGCTTTCCTGAAGCGCCTGAACAACGCCCTGAGGACCGTTTTCAAAGCCGCCGAAAGATTTGAAACTTGAGTGGACCATGATCCTGTCACCCGGTTCAATACCGAGAGATTTCAAAGTCGTTTTAAGCATTTCAACGGTGACGGGGGAGCTCTTTTTATAGACGGCAAGTCCCCCTTTCACTGCCACATCGGCAAGGGCGGCATAGTGGCGCAGTTCACTGTCAAAACCTTCCAGAGATTCATGTTCGCCGTAAGGACGGGTCGCCCAGACAGCTTTGGCAACTTCAAAGATGGTTTTTTCGCCGTCAAAGTGATAATAGTTGGTGCCTGAGTCATCAAAACACCAGTACTCATTGGCGCGGTAGCCCTGGGCCTTTTCCGCAAGATCCCGCAGCTCATCAGAAAGGGTTCCGAATCCCACAGGCCCGGGTACGGTGCGTTCAACCACTTCTTTGTACTCAGCAGATTTGAGGGGCGGGACCTCTCCGCCGCAGAGGATCTGCAAAGCGCCTTTGACAGTTGCAGTTGCGTACTTGGTAAGCTCATTCACAAGTGCCGGATCTTTTATGGCGGCGGCGGCGGATCTCAGAGAAAGATCCCGCCACACCGAAAGGCGGACGCCCCGGAGCATACGCAGGGCAAACTCTTTGTCTTTAAGGGTGAGCGCTTCAAGGCATTTGGCTCTGAAGATCTCTTTCCAATCCTCGCAGCTCAACCGGGCAAGATCGCTTGTCAGGATCTCTTTTCCCGCAGCGGTACAGTAGGCAAGGACAGCTGAAAAAGCAGCTCCGGCTTTCAGGGCGATGGGTGAAAGTTTTTCCGCAGTATCGTTGCTGGTGTGGTAGTAATAGCAGCGGGGATAAGTTTCTCTGGGTTCCTCCCACAAAGAGCCGTAGAGCAAATTCCAGGGAGGTCCGAAGATGGGATCCTGCATAAGGTCTTCATTGTTCTTTGAAGCCTCCCGGACTTCATATCCGATTCCGGAATTTTCACAGACCAGATCCAGCACCTTTGCTGCAAGGGCGTGCTGTTCCGAGGGGTGGACATTGAGGGAACGGCGCAGCACAAACTTTTCTCTGAATCCTTCTGCTTCAAGTCTGCCGAAAGAATCCATTGAAACGCCGCCGATGGCGTTTTTCATCTCTTCCAGATGCGCCATGCCCCAGGCGTAAAGGCTGAAATTCTCAAGTCCGTGGAGAAAACGGATAGAGTATTCAGGCACAGGCAGTTTCCCCGTGTCAATCAGTTTTTTCAGCGCCGCCGCGATTTCAAGAGCGCATGAGATGCCTGAAACATTGTTGGTTCCGTGGGGTTCGTATCCGTGGCTGGTAATGAAAAAGCAGCGATCGGACTTCCCCTTGATCACAGAGGTCACGGCAGGGACTTTGCCTTCGTAAGTGCGGCTTTTGAGCAGATAGCGCACGGTCAGGGCGCCCTCTTTTTCATACTGTTCAAGAAGCTCTTTGGCAAGGCGGGGCGTCAGAGAGAATCCGCAGCAGCTCTTATCTCTGTAATCAATTTGTCCGACGCCGAAAAGATCGTTGTACCAGCGTCTTGAATCCCAGAGAGCCGGGTGGATGGGTTCCGTATCAACGGAGCTGAAAAAGGCTTTGCACTTTCGTGCGATGAGCTGACTCACCTCGGCGCCTGTGGGATAGTGGGTGATGAGAGCGGCGTACTCCTCAAGGGAGCCTTCAGCAGGCAGCTCTTCAATGGGACAGAGTTTTGCCTGCTGCACACCCTCAGAGTCTGCGGAAAAAGGAACGACGCAGTAGGTGCACTCTTCAAAGTCGGCAATTTTTCTGCCGCTAACTTCAGCCCATGCTTCATCCACATCCCACGCAAGGGGGAAATGGCGGTCGGCATAGACAGTTTTGCCGTCGGCGGGGAACTCAATGACTTCGGTTTCAAGTCCCATCTGACGGTATTTGTCAGCGATGTAATTGATTCCCTGAGCGTAAGAGGTGAACCCCAGTTTGATGGGAAAGTTGCGGTATTCAATGGCGGTATTGCGGATCTTACCGCCATTGATGGCAGAAAAGCAAATGGAAAAAATCTCTTCAATGGTCATAAGAAGAATACCTTATTTGCCGAAAAGGGTCTCTTCAATATCCCATGAACCTGATTCCATAGCGGCATCGCCGTATTCGGCAGAGGCCTCTTTGCCGGGACGGGCATACCAGAGAGAGCCGTCAATGCGGTCAAGTTCAACGCAGTCGGGGCAGATGTGCATGGCGGCGGAGGTCTCCAGTTTGCCGGCGTGGTCGCCGGGATAAAGACGGCTGCGTTCACCGGTAACATCGTGTTCGCGGGTGTTGTGGATCTGGATCCACTTGAAAGGATTGTTGCCGCCGGAGTAATACTGGCTGTACTCTTCGGTACCCCACCATCCTTCGCCGCACTCTTTTTCGGTCCACTCAAAGACCACATGACGGGCAGCCAGACGGAACGCCAAATCGGTAGGCATTCCCTGAGCGAACTCTTCGGTCTGGTGGCAGATGAAAGCGTGGATGTTGCGGAATCCCACACGCAGCAGACCGCGGAAGATCTCTTCAGCAACAGGGACGATCTTCAGAGCGTCCACATGGACGGTGCCGTTGCGTTCAGGTTTTGCCACAGCGAGAGAGGCGGCGCCGTAATAGAAAGGCGGCAGAACGACCATTTCAGGATGGCGTTTTTCCACTCTTTCGATCATGTTGATACAGGTAAAGCAATCCACACCCATGGGCAGGTGCTCCGCGTGATATTCAATAACGCCCAGGGGCAGAACCACAGGAACGTTTTTGTCAATGGCTTCACGGATCTGGTAAGGGAGCATGTTCAGGTATTGCATAATTTTTCTCCTTATTTTTGTTGTATGATACAATATTTTTCTTGTACCGGAATAAATATATCTGTATTGTCTTTTTTTTTAAGAGTTGAAAAAGAAAATATTTCAACTTTCTTGACTGATACACTTTTTCCGCAACACTGAAAGCAGAAAAACAGTTTTACCTTTCTTTCAACTCATCAAAAAGGGTCTGTGCCTTGAGAAGAACGGCACGGCAGAGAGTCCGGGCATCTGTTTCAGGATCTTTTTGCAGCACACGCTCTGCGGCAGAAGCAAGGGCGTTGTAAAAGTCAAACTTATTGCAGCTGTTCAAAACTTTTCCTGAGGTAAAAATATCCCGCAGATCGTTGAAAAGCCAGCTCAGTTCCGCACCGTGACAAGTGGAGAGCTCAAAAGGAGCCGGATAAAATCCGAAATCCCCTTTGATATTCTGCTTTTTAAGGGTGATGACCACTCTGGCGCCGCTCCACAGAGAAGCGGCACGGGGAAGGGGAGCGCCGGAGTCAATGTATTCAAGGAGCATCGCCATGCCTTCAGTGACTGTAAGATCCCCCGGGGCGCCTGAAATGAGCGTTCTGCAAGTGGGTTCTGCACCATTCTCGCCGCAGCGGAACGCATTGGGGATCCCCCAGTATTCCGCCCCCTCTGAGCAGACTCTGCGGTAGCGTTCAGGGAAAGGTTTTCCTGCAAGGGCGGTGCGGTATGGCTCCGTCATCACATAGACCCACGCCTTGCGCAGGATACCGGAGCACTCAGTCACCAACACTTCAACTCTTTCGTACTCCTCAGGATATCCCTCATAACGGTCAAGATTTTCCAGATCGGAGCGGGTGATCGTGTAAAGGACACCGTGAACACAATCATCTTCAGATTTTTCAATATCGGCATAAAACCGTTCCGCAAGACGCCAGCGGGAAAGGTGGGCGGCTGTTCCGTTTCTCATGCCCGGACACCGCTCTTTCATCTGAGCGGCGTGAAGATTGGAGCCGTAGGCAAAATAA
The DNA here is from genome assembly GCA_017629975.1 of Lentisphaeria bacterium. Classification (GTDB taxonomy): domain Bacteria; phylum Verrucomicrobiota; class Lentisphaeria; order Victivallales; family Victivallaceae; genus UBA1784. The sequence goes on along the minus strand of JAGBWB010000081.1, from coordinate 3,345 downwards.
AGAATTTTTTCCATAATGTCATCTGGGAGTTGAAGCTGCTTCCGGATTCCGGGGAAGAAGAATGAAAAAAGAGTCGTTTTTTCTGACAACAGTCTCAAAAGGGAATGTTATTTCCATGCCTTTTTCCGCTCTTTCCGCCTCCGTATCTCCGACACGCAGGGAGGTGATCACGCCCTCCACGGCGCCGGTGGTGGGGCCGGTGATCAGAAAACGGTCATTGAGGGAAACATAGTCAGAATTGAGCTGCACCTGCACAACTTTGGCTTTGGCAAAGCAGTTGATGACTCTGCCGCAAAGGAGTTTGACCAGAGCGGATTTATTTTCTCCGGACTCTGCCCATTCCCCCACCTTTTCACCGAGATAATACCCCCCTTTCCAGAAACCTCTGTTAAAGACCTCTTTCAGACGGCGCTGCCAATCTTCAAGCTGTTCCGGCGCAGGAGTGCTCTTATTGCTCCAGCAATCAAGGGCTTCACGGTAAACCTTTGTCACGGCGCCGACATAATCGGCGGAGCGTCCCCTGCCCTCTATTTTCAACACTGTTACTCCCGCATCCAGAATACGGGGCAATATTTCCACTGTGCAGAGGTCGCGGGGGGACATGACGTAACTGTTTTCAATTTCCAGCTCCTGTCCGTTGACAGAATCCTGAACTCTATAGGCCCGGCGGCAGGGCTGATAACAATCCCCCCGGTTGGCGGAGGTGTTGAAGACAGCAAGACTCATATAACATTTGCCCGAAACAGCGACACAGAGTGCTCCGTGACAGAAGACCTCTATTCTGACAAGCTCCCCGGAGGGACCAGTGATCTTTTCCTCCCGGATCTTCCGGCAGATATATTCAATGCGCTCAAGATCCAATTCCCGCGCCAGCACCATCACATCGGCGTAACGGGCGTAAAAGCGCACCGCCTCAATATTGGTGATATTGGCCTGTACCGAAAGATGGATGGCAAGTCCCTCTGCCCGGGCAGCTTCAAGAACGGCAAAGTCGGCAGCGATAACAGCATCTATGCCTGCCCTCTTTGCGGCGCAGCAGAGATGACGCACCTCTTCAAGTTCACTGTCATAAACAACTGTATTGAGAGTCATCCACGCCTTGACGGAGCGGGCGTGACACATTTCAGCCACACTTTTCAGATCTTCAACGGTGAAATTAACAGAGGCGCGGGAGCGCATGTTCAATTTTCCCACGCCGAAATAGACGGCATGGGCGCCGTTGGCAAGGGCGGCGCTGAGGGATTCAAAGTTTCCGGCGGGGGCAAGTATCTGCACAGACATAAAACAGTTTTTCCTTTCATCATCTGTTTAATGTACCGCACATTCACTCTTTCTGCAACCCCGGAAAAGAAAAAAAATGAAATTCCGCCACTTGACTGATACACTTAAAGGTGCTATATTATCCTCCATAATAAAAACTCCCCGAAGGAAAAGCGTTCCATGAATGTGACTGAAAAAATTTGCAGAGAGCTTAAAAAACGCCTTCCTTGCTTTTCCCGGAGCCTCCCCCTCTTATCTTATGGTAAAGATGGCGTTTTGTTGTGAGAGAGTTTCTGAAGTTTGTTCAAGTCCGATCCCCAGCTTTTTGCATACTCTTTCCCATCTTTTCTGCATTTCAGGGGTATTGGCCAGCGCCTGCCAACCGAGGGCAAAGTAACTTTTGACGGCGGGCAGTCTGAAGTCATCGGTCCGCAAATAGGCCTTTTTGTATCCCTCAAGGCGGTAGCGTGCCTGTACCGCCTGACAGACGATGCGTGCCAGCCCCATTCCCCGGAACTCAGGATCGACACCGACCCACCCCAGCTCTCCGCCGAGATTTTCTTCTCCCGCCCGGACCCGGTTCGCCATGGCGGAGGCAATGATCCTGCCGGAGCTTTTTTCTTCCAGAAAGAAGATGCCCTCTTCAAGAGCTCCTGCGGCGATCTTCTGCAAAAGTTCATGATCCCACTGCACAAATCCTGAAAGGTGCATAAGTTTGATATACTGATCTTCATCCCCTTTGCGGAACGTTCTCAGGATAAAACCTTCCGGCTCTGCGGGCATGGTGCTTTCAGCGATCTTCTCTTCGTTCAAAACCATCCGCAGCTGGGGCTGTGAAGGCAGGTCAGCTGAAATAAGCCATTCAGAAAGCTCCTGCCGCAAGGCTTTGGGATCCGCCATCTTTTCAGGAGCCGCCGCCTCACAGAAAGAGCGCAGCGCCCTCCCCGCCTGTGAATCAGGATACATTTCAGCAAGCGCCATGGCATCCTTGAGGGCATCGATCAGAATATTCAGATCCCGCAGCAGCTGCCGCACCTGATCCTGAACGGCAAGGCGGGATTCTGCATCGGTGATATAAGGATACAATTTGATACCGTCAAGAGCTGAAATCAGCAGAGTCACCCCGTTATTTTCCCAGGGACGGTCCAGATCGTTCATAATGAGAGAGAAGCGCCGGGTCTTTTTTTCATCCTGATCTTCAGGGAAGATCTTCCGGGGATCCGGATGCTGCTGGGCAAAGTTGTCATGGCGGAATTTTTCACGCACCGCCTTATCTCTGAAGTCGGGAATATCCACAGGGACGCCGCCAGCGTATTCACTTTTGACTGCCATGATACCGGTCAGGGTCACATCGCAGGCGGTGTAAATATTCCAGAAAAGGGGAGCGTTGTTGTAAAAGGTATCGGCAAAGTAATAGAGCATCCAGAAGTCGCCGCCGTTGTGACCGGCTTTGGCTGCCATCCGGGTCAGTTTATCTTCAGCAGGGGTAAGTTTGACCTTCAAACCGCTGCCGGACTGTCCCAGATTGACCACCGGCGTGCTGTCAGTCAGATCCACAAAAGCGCGGCTTCCCCAGATCCTACGGTTATGGGAATCAGAAGTGGATGCCCCCATAAGATTCCGGATCACGCCGCCGTTGTCCATGACCACAAACGAGGGTTTCATCGCCCCCATTTCACTGCCGGGGAGATATCCGGGGAGCGTTTTTGTGCTCACCGGCGCCGTCACTTTCACAGGCCGGTTCCCGGTGATCTCCATTGCCGCACCGAGGGAGTGGGTGCAGTAGTAGTGAAAATTCAGCCATGAACGCCACGAGTGCGCGGTATTCCCCGGCAGTACGGGGTCGCCGTATAAATAGGCGTAACTCAATCCCCGGCATTCGTGGACATAATCAAATTCAGCGTATGTAAGCTCCCCGAAAACGCCTTCGCGCCAGAGCTTTTTGACAAATTGATCGGTATAATTTTCTGCCAGACAGTAAATTTTGCCGCTGGATTCCACCGCTTCAACAAGCGCCACTCCCTCTGCGGGGGTGAAAAAGGCAGAGACTTCGCTTATGACATGTTTACCGGCATTCAGAGCCTT
>JAGBWB010000080.1 GCA_017629975.1 Lentisphaeria bacterium | reverse complement strand
ATTTCCATGAAAGAACTTGAAGAGATGTTTCAGAAACTGCGCCGGCTGAATCCGGTGCCTGTGACAGCTGCCTCTCAAACAGGTTCGGTCATTATTCCGGAAGTGGAAATAGTCAGAAATGAAGACGGAACTTTTTCTGCCGTTCCGCTCAAGGAAAAACGGACATATAAATTATCCTCTTACGCAGATCTTGCGTCATCTGCGGATGCCGGGGCGGATTTTGCCGCCAAAGCAAAAGAGGGAAAAAATCTTCTTGAAGCTCTGGAATTCCGCAAGGGCACCATATTGAGAATGGCTGAAATGCTTATTGACATACAACACTCTTTTCTGGAATCCGGTCCGGAAAAATTGCGTCCCTTCACCATGAAACAGGCAGCAGAGTATCTGAAATTCAAAAGCGAAAGCACCATCAGCCGGGCTGCGGCATCAAAATATGTGAAGACGCCCCATGGCGTTTTCCCTTTTAAATATTTCTTCACAGCAGGTTACATCAGTGAAGACGGCAACAGCGTGTCAAGAACTGCCGACATGGAACTTTTGAAAAAACTTGTTGATGAAGAAGATAAAAAACATCCGCTTTCAGATGACAAACTCTCACAGCTTCTTAATAAAGCGGGGCACCCCGTCGCAAGAAGGACTGTTGCAAAATACAGGGATCTGATGAAGATCCCCAGCTCAAGTTTAAGAAAGGAACATTTCTAAAAATGCATGACATTCATTTTCATACCAATCTTTCATCCTGCGCCAAAAGGGAATCCTCCCTCAAAGTGATGCTCAAACATCTGAAAGAATCCGGCGTTACCACAGCCGGTGTCGCCAATCACACCTGGGACTCCAAAGTTCCGGGCGCCTCGGCGTGGTATGCGCCTCAGAATGTTGAACATGTCCTTTCGGTCAAAGAGGAGTACAAGGCTCTTTCAGAGGAAGAACGCTGCGGCATAAAACTCTATTTCGGATGCGAAACAGAATATGTGGGGCAAGGCAGAGTGGCGTTAAAACGCGAGTCTGCCCGGCTCTTTGACTTCGTTCTTGTACCTGCCCATCACTTCCACATGAAGAACTTCGTCTGCCCTGTTGAGCTTGAAGATGCGCCGGGGATCCGGCGTCTGCTGCTGGCGCGCTTCTATGAATGCTGCAATATTGACTTTGCATTCGGCATTGCCCATCCCTTTGTAGTGAGTACCGCCGGAAGACTTGACGAGGTCATTTCCGGAATTTCAGACAGGGAATTTGCCTCTGCCTTTTCCTGCGCCGCTGAAAAAAACAAATCCATTGAAATCAATATCAGCGCCCTTTATCAGAAAGCGGCCTCCGATACCGACGGACTTCCCGCAGAATATGTGCGGTTTTTCACCATCGCCCGGGAGTGCGGATGTAAATTCCATCTGGGATCTGACGCCCATGAAGTTTCCCGTCTCGCTCCGGAGCGTTTTGCTTTTGCGCAGAAATTCGCCGCCCGCTGCGGCATTCAACTTCCCGATGATCCTTTGAAATAAGACCAGGTTTTCAAGAAATATGAAATTCAACGATTTTTCCCTTTCTTTCTCTCATATTACCTGCGGCAAACCTTTTCAGTGGTCCGCCGGAACACCTCAAGTGCTGGGCGCGGCAAACGCTCTTACAACCAAAGTTCTTTCTCAACTGCCATGGGCAGTTTCAGTCAATCTTGAACTCAAGAGCAAAGAAGAACTTTGTGATGAGGGATACGAGCTTGACATCAAAGGGGAGTGTGTTCATCTTTCCGCAGCTTCTCAAAAAGGGCTGCTCTACGGCGCTTGGAGTTTGATCCGTTTCGGCGAACTTGAGGAAAAGTTTGAGTGCCACATCATCGACATTCCCCAAGCCTCCCGGCGGGGGCTGAAACTTTATCTGCCGCCCCCAGATGCCGCGTCTTTGAAAGAATTTTATGCCATTATTGACCTGGCGGTCCGGTACAAATACAATTTTGTCATGCTGGAACTGGGCGGTGCCATGGAATACAAAAGCCATCCGGAAATCAATGAGGCCTATTTGAAATACGCCTCTTTTATGAATGAGTATCCAGCCAAAGCCATGAAACTCCAGCACAGTTTCAAATGGAACAAGAACTCCATTCATACCGACAACGGCGGCGGTTTGATCCTCTCTCAGGAGCTGCTGCGTGAAATTATCGCTTTCTGTGAGGAGCGTGGTCTTGAAATCATTCCGGAAGTCCCCTGTCTTTCCCATTGCGACTATATTCTTGCCGCCCATCCGGAACTTGCTGAGCGGAAAGAAGATCCTTATCCCGACACAGCGTGTCCGGCAAAAGAAGAATATTACACGCTCCTTTTTGATCTGCTGAAAGAAACTGTTGACCTCTTTCATCCCCGGCGCATCAACATCGGTCACGATGAATATTACTCCATCGGACTTTGTCCTGAATGCAGTAAAAAAAGTGCCCCGCAGATCTACGCTGATGATATCAACCGCACGGCGGCATTTCTGAAAGAATCAGGGGTGGGAACCATCATCTGGGGCGACAAACTGCTCGATGCCCATTTTCTCACAGGCGGTCCCTGCGGCGGGGCGGAGATCCCCCCGGGACCAGATGGTTTTGCGGGAGTTCCGGCAACATATCCAGCCATAGATATGATCGGCAATGATGTGGAAATATTCCACTGGTACTGGAGTATTGCCAGAGAGCTGGACCGGGAATATGACAAGCGCGGCATGAAGTACCTTTTCGGAAACTTCGGCGCCCTGGAGCTTCCGGATTGGAAGAAACGCAGTTCTGCCGAAAACTTTCAGGGAGTATGTGTTTCCAACTGGGGCCGCAGTGATTACGAGACCATGCGCCGCAACGGTATCCTCTTTGATCTGATATGCAGTTCCTGCCTCTGCTGGAACAGTGAAATCGGCAGTGAAGATTATGCAAAACTTTTGAAGATGGCTTAGGAAGAGCTGCTTCAGCTGAACCGCAACCGTCTCGGCTTTGGAACGCCTCTTTTTGAAATCACTCATACGGTGGATACCGATTTGGAGTTCCTTTATTTCTTTGACGGTAATTTCATTGATGAAAGCGACTTTCTGCTGGGTGAACATGTTTACTGTACGGATACCGGCAAAGAGTATACCTTCCCTGTTGTCTTCGGCAAAAATATTTCCAATGCCGAAAATTCCCCCGGAAGGATCTGCGATCCTCTGAGTGACTTTGACCGTTATACTGTCAACCGCCAGTACATTGAGATCCTCGGCGGAGCAGCACCCTTCAGAGACAAGGATGGAAAGATGTGGTACAAGACATTTTACCCCCACCCGGCTCCGGGAGAAAAACTGAATTACAAAGAGTTCCGTATCCGGGGCAAACACAATTACCATGTTCTTGTGACAGAGGGATAATTCCCCCAAACAGGGCATGGGGCATCAGAAGCAGGAAGATTGCAGACCGGAACACAATTTACAGATGCTGAAAATTGCAGAGGTCAGAGCAAAAAATTCCTGTTTTTTTATTCTTTTTCCTTGACGCGGGATAAATCAGGAGTTATATTATAGAAACCCGCGTAGAAACAGCTAAAAACAAGGGAGTTTTACTATGCAAAAGAAAAGATATGCAGTTTGCGGTGTATCATCAAGAGCCATCTACATGTACATCGGTCCCATGCTCCGTCAGTTCAAGCACTGTGCTGAACTGGTGGGTATTCTCGATATTGACCCGCTCCGTTTCCAGGTCTGCAAAGATCAGGTTCCCGAAGCCAAGGATGTGCCTGAGTATCTGGCAGCTGATTTTGACAAGATGATGGCTGAAACCAAACCCGATGCCATCCTCGTTGTCTGTATGGACCGTTTCCATGTTGACTACATCGTCCGCGGTCTCGGCTATGATGTTGATGTCATCACCGAAAAGCCCATGACCACCAATACTGCTGACGCCCTCAAGGTGATGGAAGCAGAGAAGAAATCCAAGGGTAACGTCATCTGTACCTTCAACTACCGCTACAACCCCGTCCACTCCAAGATCCGTGAAATGATCGTTGAGGGCACGATCGGTAAAGTCACCCATGTTGACCTGAACTGGTACATTGACATCAAGCACGGCTCCAGCTACTTCCATCGCTGGAACCGTATGCGTGAGAACTCCGGAAGTCTTTCCATTCACAAAGCCAGCCATCACTTTGACCTTGTGAACTGGTGGGTCGACGGTGTTCCGGAATACGTCCACGCTTTCGGTGCCCTGAACCACTATGGTCCCAACGGCATCTTCAACCCCTCCAAGAAAGACGGCCGTCACTGCAACGAGTGCGAAGAAAAAATGCAGTGCCCCTACAAGGCCCGCTGGTCCACCCGCAGCTCCTCCATCTTTGCCAAAGATGACCACATCAACGCTTTTGAAGGTCCCAAGAAGCTCTTCACCACCTATCGTCCCGATATGTGTATGTTTGACTCTGAAATCAATATTCACGATACCTTCATCGCCAACATCAAATACCGCAATGGTGTTCTTCTGAACTACTCCGCCAACTTCTCCACCCCCTAAGAAGGCTATCATCTTGCCTTCAACGGTACCCATGGTCGTATTGAGACTATGGAATTCGGCGGTGCAGGCGGTGCATCACTGCCCAACCCCAATCCCGCCGGTGTTCAGGTCATCGACTACTTCCCCATCTTCCAGGGACGAGAGCGGATCAATGTTGTCAAACGCGAAGGCGGTCACGGCGGCGGCGACAGTGCCATCCACGAAGATATCTTCCTCGGTGAAGATCCCGCCCGTAAGTTTGACATCCTCGCCAAGAGTGTGGACGGTCTCCGCGCCATCTCCATCGGCGATGCTGTCTATGAATCAATCCTGGACGGCCAGGTCAAGGATCTGACCGGTTTCATCCAGTAATTTCCGATTCTGAAAAGTCCCCTGCCCTTTTTATCAAGGAGCAGGGGATTTTTTATGTTTTTGAGGGAAAAACTCCTTGAAAATAACGTTCTTTATGCTATATTTTATAAACACATGAAATTTCATAGAAAAAATGGAGTAAACTTCAGATGTTCAACAGTAAAAGTTTAAAATTTCTTGAAGACTTTATGATGACTTCCAGCCCCTCAGGCTATGAAATGGAAGCTGGCAAAGTCTTCCGTTCCTATCTTTCAGACTGCTGCGACGAAGTCAAAGCTGATGTGCTGGGAAACTCCATTGCTGTTCTGAATCCCGGCGCAAAAACCAGAGTCATGCTCGCCGGACACTACGATGAAATCGGATTTCAGGTTGTTTACATCTCTGAAGATGGTCTCATTTATTTCCGTCCCAACGGCGGGATCGACAAACTCAATGTGCCCTCTTCTGAAGTTGAGATCCTGACTCCCTCCGGACGCATTCCCGGTGTTATCGGCAAAAAACCGATCCATCTGCTTAAAGATGCCGAGCGGAGCAAAGCTCTTGAACTGACAGATATGTGGATCGATATCGGTGCTGAATCAAAAGAAGAAGTACTTAAAGTCGTTTCCGTGGGTGATCCCATTGCCATGCGTTCCAACTTCAGATTTGTGGGTCAGAACCGTTTTTACTCTAAAGGCGTTGATGACAAGATCGGAGCCTTTATCATTGCTGAAACCATGAAAGCTCTTTCCAAACGGAAACTCAATGTTGCTGTTTACGGTGTTGGAACTGTTCAGGAAGAGGTTGGCACCCGGGGAGTTGAAACTGCGGCATTTGCCATTGATCCTCAAATCGGATTTGCTCTTGATGTGGGTTTTGCCACAGATCTGCCCGATATTCCCAAGAAACAGCTGGGTGATGTCACTCTCGGAGCGGGCCCCATCCTGACCCGCAGCTGCGATAACAACATTGTCCTCGGTAAGATCATGAGAAAAGTTGCCGATGCTAAAAAGATCCCCTATCAGGAGTCTGCGGCACATCGCGCCACAGGCGGCACCGACACTGCCAAGCTGCAGATGACCCGCGCCGGAGTTGCCACGGCATTGATCAGCATTCCCAACCGTTACATGCATTCACAGGTTGAAATGTGTGATCTCCGCGATGCCGAAGGCGCTGTGAAGATCCTGACCGAAACCATTGCCTCTCTCAAAGGAACTGAATCCTTTATTCCCGGAGAAGATTGATAAAGATGGCGGAATCAGCAGAACGCAAAAAACGCCGCAGAGGCAAGAAAGGGGAGCTGAGCAGCTACCTTTACAGCGGCGGCTTTCACCGTTTGGAGGGGAGATCCACTGCGCCCGGAAGCCTGGCAAGACCGGAAAACCATATTTTCCGGAAAGTCTGCCTTATCGGCGCAGAGATCCTTTTCCTCGCCATCGGTCTCTGGTTTATGTTCCGCTGATTCCTCTTTGTCACAATATCAGCCCCCCTGCCTTTCCGGCAGGGCTTTTTTTTGCACAAAAAAAGCTGCTCTTTCATGAAAAAAGAACAGCTCTTGGAGTGTTTTTCAAATCGTCAGAGTTCGATCCACTTTCCGCCTTCAGCGGCACTGCGGCAGATGGCGAAACAGGCTTTGTGGCTGTTGATCGCAGATGCCACATTGTGTTCAGAATCCCTGCCCTCTTTGAGACATGCAATAAAATGGTCAACCATGGCAGGGAAAGGATGTCCGTAAACATCCCCCGTTTTTTTGACACCGGTGTCAATGGAGAAGAACTCTTTCTGCTCCTGAAAACGGCGCAAAAAGAACCGGTCGTTGAGAATGGTTCCATCCTCACCGATAATGTGGATATTTGCCGTATAGGGCACGAATCCCGTAAGGGAACAGGAGAACACCCCTTTTGCGCCGTTGGCAAACCGGACTTGCGCCGTTTCAACAGGGGGATAATCGTACCAGTCGCCGACTTGCACACTGTCACCGCGCACAGCTGCGATCTGAGTTCCCAGAAGATAACAGGCAAGATCCACGCTGTGACAACCGCCCAGCACAAAGGCGCCGCCTGAGCGTTTGCCCTCGCGCATCCAGCCGCCCCGGTCACGGCCGAACCAGTAGTCCACATTGGCAAGGAAGACATTTCCAAGTTCCCCCTGGGCGATCAGACGCTTCTGCATAATGCTCAAGGGGTTGAAACGCAGCACAAGTCCCATGATGGTTTTAGTCCGGTACTCGTCAAGGGTTTTGACAAGTTTATCAAGCTCATCCGGATCAACGGCAGCAGGTTTTTCCAGAAAAATCTGTTTGCCTGCTTTTGCAGCCATCATCGCCTCTTCAGCGTGAAGGTCATTTGGGGTGCAGATGGAAACGACATCCACACGGTCATCGTTGAGAAGAGCTTCAAAAGTAGGATAAATCACACACTCCTGCAAGCCGAACTCGGCGATTTTTGCTTTGGCGCTTTCGGGATTCCTGCTGCCGAGACCGACAAAGTGACAATCCTTATTTTTGAGGTAAGCGGCAATATGCCCGCTTGCCACCCAGCCGCACCCCCAGAGAGCGCATCCGAATTTTCCATTTATCATAGTTTTTCTTCCTTGAATTTATCAAATTCCCAGGAGCCAACCGGCATCAGCAGGATTATAGGTAACATGAGTCAGACGGGATTTCCAGGGATGATTTCCGCCCCATGTTTCAATGTTTCCGTCTGTATCCTTTGCTGTGACATAAACACGCATGGGCAATCCGGGCTCTCTGAACTCTTCAAAGAAGGCAAGAGGCATTTCTGCACGAAGTGTATCTTCAGTTTCACTAAAGATGATTTCAGGTACTTCGCGGCAGATAAAATAGCTTGCTGTTTTGGCACCATCGGCATTAAAACTTACATAGAATCGGCTCCAGAGTCTGCGGGGTTCAATGGAAATGCAGTAATTCATCTTCTTTCTGTTGCTGATTTCAAAGATCATCTTGCCGTTTTCGGCGGAAATACGCCATGAAGAACCGCTTTTTCCGATGGGATAAAAGACGCCGGTTTGAGCAATAAGTCCTTTAGGAGTCTCACCGGTCCACTCTTTGACAAAGGGAGCCTTGAGATCAAAGGCGGGAAAATCTTTTTCAAGAAGATGGCAGAGCAGTTCTTTCCGGCGTTCCAGACGCTCAGGATGGAAAAGAAAGGCTTCTGCCTCTGAATGATATCCCAACCGGGGATCCGCAAGACAGAGCTCTTTCATCTGCAAAGTGTTGCAGATTTCAGACTCCACCAGCTTTCTCATGCTTTCAAGTTCGCTGATACCGGTACGGAACATTCTTTCGCGGGCGTCATAAAAGAGCAGTGTATTGAGGGTACTTTTGATCTGAAGTCCCACAGCAAGAGCAATACCGATATCTTCTCTGCGATCGGGATTGTCAGCATATTCGGAATAGAGTTCTTTCATAATGGAACTGCCTTTTTCCCACTCCTCATCCATGCTCCGCACGATGGCGACAGCATCCTCAAGATTGTGGTGGAGTCCCAGACTTTCACCGATACGGTCACCGGAGATTTCCGGGAACTGATGGATCAGCCAGCTGGGGGCCAGAGGTTCATCCACCGGGAAGAGATGCCAGGGCCATGCAATAGAATGATGCAGGGGACCATACCACTCAAAGCAGATATTCATGGGGAACTTGCGGTAGGCGGCGGAAAAGTGGCTCCATGCCTGTGCTGCACGGGACGCATTCCGGCGCCAGTCGGGAGCGGCAAGTTGTTCCAGAAATTCCTTTTCAGTTTTCGGGAAAGGCGCAAAAGAAAGTTCCCCTGCCGCCTGATTCATCAATCCGGGGTAGTTGCCGAAATACCAGCACTGCATGACTGCCGTCACACCGTGTTCGTGGAGATATTTGTACTTTTCATACAAATTGGAAGGCACGGGGATAAAAGGTACGGAAGCATCTTCATGTGAACACCCGACTTGAAGTTTTGCCGCCTTTTTTGTGCAGCGTTCAGTCATTTCAGCAAACTGCTTTGAAGGTCCCACATAGGCAAGAGAGTAATCAAAGACGGTTCTCATTTTACCCAGCTGCTCAGCCATGCCGCCGGACTCAAAGT
>JAGBWB010000079.1 GCA_017629975.1 Lentisphaeria bacterium | reverse complement strand
GAAAGCCGTATTTCCACCGTTGACGGCAAAAGAGTTCTTGACCTCAACCGCCCGGCTGAACTTGAAAAGCTCATGGGCGCCAAGGCCGCCTCGTTTTACATCTCTGCCGAACAGCGTGTGGCTCTCCCCGATGCCCAGGGCGGACGCTACAAACTTTCTTTCTCATACCGCAGTCAGAAGATCGGCACCGGCGGCTTCATGCAGGGTATCCTTGTTTACTACTATTCCGCCATTGAAAAGGGGAAGACCACCCGTCCTTATGAACTGCTCAATTATGCTCCTGTTCCCACTTGGACCAACTATTCCGCAGTGCTCACCGTTCCCGCAGGGACCCGGGCACTGAGCATCTCTTTCCGCAGCGACGGCTGCGGCAGAAGCCTTGTCCGTGACATCGCTCTGGTCAAAGAGAGCACGCCCACATTGCCTGTGACCATTGAAATGACTCCCATGAAGATGCTGGACAATGTCTTTGTGCTGGCTTCCGGTGATCCCGGGATCATGGGAATGCGTCTGCGGAACAATTTGCCCAAAGGTCAGTTCAAACACCGGGCTCTTGTTTTGAATCTGGAGCTGCCCGCACAAATTGAGATTCTGGGAGCCAACGGGTTCTTTACCGGCAAGATGAGTTCCGGAAGTGTCAAAAAAGGCGGTCAGGAGTACAAGCTCTGGAAGATCCCCTTCAATTACAGTATCCCTGCCATTATCCGCAGCAGCAACTCCTTCACCGGCTGGCATGTTCCCAGCATCATGCTCCGCAGTAAAGAGAAAGCCGGAAAAGAGTGGAGCTGCGCCATGTACGTTTCTGAAAACGGCAAGGCACTGAGCAGCAGAGAGAACTTCACGCTCCGGATGGCTGAGCCCCTCCGCGCTATGCAGCCGGGTAAGATCTTCATGCCCGGATTCAGCTCTGTTTCCGCAGATATCCAGTTCCGTTCTTTCCCTGCTGCAAGAGAGGCTTTCGCCGACTTTGTGGTCAATAAGACCGGAACCCGCTGGATCACCGCCTCCATCCCCGAAGAGGATACTCTGCTTTTCAAAAAGAAAGGTGTCAAATTTGTCACCGCCGAATCCGGTGCCATCGCCAACGGATACCGTATCGGCAGAGTCCCCAATAATCAGAAACCTGCCTACTCCATCTTCCGGGATCTTCAGGGACGGCCCGTGAGCAATCACGGCATCTATGCCACCTGTCCTGCCGCTGTCTATCTGAAGACGCCCTACTACAACGATGTGGTTGTGCCTTACATCAAAAAGGCCATCAGCGGACTTGACGGTTTCACCCCCAACTGGGAGCCTTACAGCTTCCGCAATATGGGATGCTTCTGCGATACCTGTAAAAAGGAGTTCGCCAAATATGCGAAGATCCCCGCTTCCCAGATTGACAAGGTGTGGCCCGCTGAACTCCAGCTGGGCAAAAAGTACCGCGAAACCGCCATCAAATTCAGAGGGTGGCAGCACGCACAGATGATCATGACGCTCCACAAGGAGATCATGGCGGCAGGAGGCAAAGAGGTGGGTATGTGTCCCGAAGTGGGAACCGACCAGATCCTGGATTATGCCGAATACAACGCCACTCAGGGCGAGTTTTCTCCTTACGCTTACGCAGACAAGACCAAATGGCTCAACGTCTGGGGACCCTATATCTGGTTTATCGGTGAGCGTCCTTATGTCTACTCCAAGGCGGCTTACCTGCGCTACTGGGAGGTGATCCGCAGAGCTTATCTTGATTACTGCAAAAAGCTCCCCGGCAGCCGTGCCAGACTTCTTGCCATGCCCCACGGCAATCAGGTGAACACCACCGCTCTGGGACAGCCCGAAGGTATGGCAATGGATCAGATCAGCGCTTTCCTTGCCGGGTTCCATGCCTCTCAGCTCTACTTCTTCCCCCGGGGTTATGACCACCGTTTCTGGCGTGAACTGGGACGCAGTTCACACCTGATCGCCCTTACTGAAGATATGGTCATGAAGGGCAAACAGCTCAAAGGCGCCAAAGTCACCCCTGTGACTCCTTTCCCCGCGCCGGTGCTCAACATCTCCCCCCGCATGATGGCGGACGTGAAAAAAAGCGATGTGCTCCAGACCGTCGTTTTTGTCAAGGATAAAAAATATCTTGCAGCTGTGGGCAACTTCTGGGAAAAGGGAGATGTGATCTTCAAACTTCAGATCCCCGGACTTAAAGCTGCTCAGAGCTATTCCGTCGTTGAGATCCCCTACAACAGACAGTTCACCAAATCTCAGGGCAAGGCCTATACCGGAAGAGAACTGGGTGCAGGCGTCCTGCTCCACGCGGGCGCTCTGCGCTGGGTCTTCTTTGAGATCGCTGAATGCAAAAATCTGCCTGCTCTCACTCAGATGACTGAAGCCGATCTTCTGAAAGAAAAGAAGAATCTTGACAAAGTCAATAAAGCCGCCGCCGATGCAGAAGCCGCCCGCGACCGGGCGCTTATGAGCGAAAATGATTTCGGCGAGTGGAAGAGTTTCTCAAAGGGGGGATTCACCTGCAAGGTCATTGATCCCAAGGGTAAGAATTACCTTGAAATCACCGCCGGAAAGAGCAGTGCTCTCATCGATCCCAGAGGAACCGTTATCAACTCTCTGAAGATCAACGGCATTGAGCAGGTCCACAAGAACTTCTCTCTCAGCTGTTTCTGGAATCCCGGTCCCCACGGGATGCAGTCCTACAACCCCTACCGGGTGACGGAGCAGACCGTGACTCCTCAGGGACTCCGCATTGCCGCCGAGTGCGTCACCTCCGGACGCACCTATCCGGCGCTCCCCGGACTGCGTATCAAACGGGTCATCACTTTCAGCAGAGATTTGAAAAACATCACCGTTGAGACCATTCTCCACAACCCCTCTGAGATGTCCATGGACAATGTGGGATTCCGCTGGTACTTCATGCCCTGTGCATGGGATAACAAAAACGCAGGATTCATGGAGATCATGGGCAAAAAAATCAGCCGTCCTCACGGATACAGCTTCTACAAAAAGGATATTGACGCCGCTTCTGAAGAGAAGATCAGACGCATCTTTATCGTGAAGTCCCCCTCCATCACCATCAGCGGCAATGTGCTGAACTTCAAATCCCCCGGAGGCATGGGGATGGATGTGACCATGCTCCCCGCAGCTGATTTCGGCGGCGTGGCGGTGTGGGATACCCCCAGTCTCTTTGCCGCCACCTGTGAACCTTTCTACAAGCCTGTGACCGTCGCCCCCGGAGGAAACTACTCTTTCAAAGCGGTGATCAAAGTCAAGTAAAAACGCATTGCGGCGCCAGGGGCGCTCACAATACAAAATATGCTGCACAAAAGTCCTCTCTTTTGTGCAGTTTTTATTTGAAGAGAACTTGACTTTCTCTTTGAATGGATTTATATTCTACCCTGAGTCTAATTTTCAGGAAAGTAAAGTGAAAATGAAAAAATATCTGCTGTTGGATCTTTGTATGTGCTGCTGTGCGGCATTTCTTCTCTGCGGTTGTCAGACCCCTTTGAAAGAGACGCCCCGGAACGCTCCGTGGACTCTTACTGAACTTGAAAACCGGGCGGCGGGCGGGGATCCCATTGAACCTTTCAACCGTGCCATGTTTTCAGTGCAGCATGTTCTTATGGAGTATCCCGTGGATTGGATCGGCAGAGTTTACACCTCCATTCTGCCCCGTCCTGTCATCAACTGCGTCAACAACCTCTGTCTCAATCTGGAGTTCCCCGCACGCTTTTTCAGCGCTCTGCTCCGGGCGGAGTGGCGGGGATCGTGTCACGAACTGCTGCGTTTTCTTGCCAACTCCACACTGGGGATCGCCGGACTCTTTGATGTGGGACTGCACTGGTTTGATCTTTACTCCACCGACTCCGACTTCGGACAGACATTTCACACCTGGGGCATAGATCCCGGATGCACCTTTATGCTCCCCTTTCTGCCCCGGGTGAATGTGCGCGATACGGCAGGATTCATCTTTGACTACGCCTTTGATGCCAAAACTTACATTCCCTACTCCAGCGTGGTGATGCTCAATCAGGCCATTGTGGCGCAGGCGCTTTATCACAATCTTGTGGCAGGCTCCGCCGACCCCTACAAGAGCTACCGGGAGGGGATGGTACTGCGCCGGGAGCTTCAGAACCGGCTCTGGTTCTACCGTCTGGGGGAGCGTCAGAAAGAACTTTTTGCCCCCATGGGGGGAAAGGTGAAAAAGACACCTGCCGTCAAGGTGCCCCCAAGACTCAAAGGCAACTGGCATGATCTGCCTGCTTTCGGGGAGTTTTCCCCGATTCTTTCCACTTTGCAAGTGGTCTTGTGGCGTCCTGAGGCGCGGGACGACTGGTGGTATATGCCCCTTTCCATCTTCAACAGCGACTTTGCCAACCGCATGAAGCGCCTTTATGTGAAACTCCCCAACGGCGGCGAAGTGACATGCGGATTCTGGAAAGCCCGGAAGATCGACTACTCCGATCCCGGCAAGGTCCAGCCTGAACCCCGGCTTGCGGTGCTGCTCCCCGGCGTGGGAGGAACCCATAACAGTACCTCGGTCATGGCTCTTGCGGAGCTGCTCAACAAAGAAAACTGCGCCGTGCTGACCATGGACTGCGCCTTTTCAGGCTCTTTTATGGAGCAATCCCGTTCCGGGAAACTCCCCGGCAATGTGGCGTTTGACGCGCAGATCCTCAGAGAGGTGCTGGAAAAAGCTCTTCAGAAAGTGGAAGAGGAGGAGCTTTGCGAAGAACTTCCGGAGTTGATCCTTGCCGGATACAGTTTCGGCGGACTTTATACCCTCAAAATCGCCGAGTTGGAGCGTATTTCCCCCAAACTGCGCTTTGACCGCTATGTGGCGCTCAATCCCCCTGTCTCTCTTGAATACGCTTCAAAAGTGGCGGATGAACTTGCCCGCTCAGGCGCTGCATGGAGTGAGAAGAAAACCTTTGATGTGCTGGCGGAAACGGCGGGCAGGGTGGTGACGGCATCTGCCCTTGAAACGGTGCCTGGACATACATCGCAGATGGCGCTTTTTCGCCCTGAGGAAGAGGCGGCGCGCTTTGTGGCGGGACTCTATTTCCGACTGCCGCTCCGCAATATTCTCCACAATGCCGCGGCGGAAAAGTTCAGGATCCCCTTGAAGACCCCTTACAGCTGGTGGCGCAGAAATGCCCTCTATCAGGAGATCGACAAGGTGGGATTCAAAGAGTACGCAAAAAACTTTGTGGCGCCCCAGTATCCGGGGAAGAGCCTTGAATCTCTTTTCCGCAACGGTGATATCCGGAATTTCAAAAATCTGAACCGCATCCCGAATGTGCGGGTGCTCCACGCGTGGGATGATCCGCTTCTGGCGCCGGAACACAAAAGGTGGCTTGACAGGTGTTTCGGCAGCAGAATGTTCTGGTTTTCAAGAGGCGGCCATCTGGGCAACATGTATATGGAAGAGGTCCGGAAAAAAATCCTTGAGGCTGTGCAGAAATAAGATGTTTTATACAAAATACTTCATGTAAAATTTAAAAAACGTGCTATATTATCACTTAACACTGTTTGCAAAAAATTTAATCTTTTGAAAGGATTGTTGAATTATGGCTAAAAAAAATATTCTTGCCGAGAGCGTGAAAGTTGAATACGCCAATCCCCAGCCCTGCTGCTGCGAGGCGACTTTCACCTTTGCCGCCGATGCGGTGAAATCTGAGAAAAGCAAAGTGACCGCTTACATCGGCGGTGTTGCCCGTCTGCCCGGATTCCGTGCCGGTAAGGCCCCCGCCGGACTGGTCGCCTCCAAGTTCGCCGGAGAGATCAAAGAAGAACTCCGCAACCGCATCATGGGCGCCGCTTTCGCCAAGATCGAGGAAAACAAGGATCTTGAGATCCTGACCGTCGGCTTCAAGACCCAGCCCGATATGGAGCAGGAAGGCGACATCACCTTTACCCTCAATATGAACACCGCTCCCGAAATCAATCTGGGCGACTACAACGCCATCACCGTTGAACTGCCCCAGGATGCCGTCAGCGAAGAGATGATCGAAGAGCGTCTGAAACTCTATCACACCATGTACGGCTCCTTCACCGATGTGGAAGAACCCGCCAAGGCTGATGATATGCTCAAAGTCAACTACTCCAGCGACTTTGAACTCCCCGAAGATGCTTCCCCCAGCCTGAAACGCCGTGTCGCCTGTGACGATACCTTCCTGATGCTCAGCGAGCCCGAAAGCATTCCCGGCTCCATCGCCGCCCTCACCGGCGCCGAAAAGGGCAAGGAATACAGCTTCACCGCCAACTTCGGCGAAGATTGCGGCGAAGATGCCCTCAAGGGCAAGAGCGTCAACTACAAGGTCACCGTCATCGCCGTCCAGCGCCGCAAAGAGCTGACCGATGCCGAACTCCTTGAGAAGATCAAGATGGACTCCATTGACGAGCTCCGCAAAGTGATCCGTCAGGGTCTTGAGCGCGACAGCGAAGCCAAGCGCCGTCAGGAAGCTGCCGAAGCCGTCTTCAAGAAACTGGATGAGGCCGCCGGTGAATTTGATATGCCTCCTGCGCTCCTTGACAGCGAAAATGCCAAAGAGCTCCAGAACATCGCCCGCACCACCGTCCGCAGCGAAGCTGATGCTGAGAAGTTCAAAGCTGAGCTTGATGAGCACAAGAAGACCGCTGAAGCCAACGCCAAGGTCGCTCTGCGCCGCCGCCTGATCCTCGGCAAACTTGCCAAGCTGGAAAACCTCACCGTTTCTGATGCTGAACTCAATGACCGCATCACCGGCATGAGCTACTACTACGGCATGAAACCCGCCGAAATGCGTACCGCTCTTGAGCGCAACGGCGCCATTGAAGAGCTCCGCATGGAAATGGCCGCCGAAGGCGCCCTTGAGAAGCTCGTCGCTAAGGTGTTGAAGTAATTTAACAGCCCCGGAGTTTGACACGGTGCTGTACCGACCCGGTTCGTTCCGGGATAAATAAATGATGATCCCCGACCGGACCTTTTGCAAAGAAAGTTCCGGCGGGGTATCGCTTTTTTTGAACTTTGTAAGATTCCGGTGAAAGATTTGCTCTTTTGAAGCGTATTTATATTAATAGAAACACATAAGTTAAACTTTTAATCTGAAGGAGAGCCCTATGGATAAGCAAACCAAATCCTATCTCATTCCCACCGTCATCGAACAGACCGGACAGGGAGAGCGCGCCTATGATATTTACAGCCGTCTTCTCAAAGAACGGATCATCATGCTCTGCTCTCCCATTGACGATGCTCTCGCAGGTCTCATCGTTTCTCAGCTCCTCTTCCTTGAAGCTGAAGACGGCGCCAAAGATATCTCTCTCTACATCTGCAGCCCCGGCGGTTCCGTGACCGCCGGTCTTGCCATCTATGACACCATGCAGATGATCTCATGCGATGTTCAGACCTACTGCGTGGGCCAGTGCGCCTCCATGGGCGCTGTCCTCCTTGCCGCCGGCGCCCCCGGAAAGCGTTACTCTCTGCCCAACAGCCGCATTATGATCCACCAGCCCTGGGGCGGTGCCGAAGGAACTGCGGCAGATATCAATATCCAGGCTAAAGAGATCCTCCGTCTCAAAGGCATCCTCAACGGGATCCTTGCCAGCCACTCCGGACAGAGCATCAAGCGCATTGAGAAAGATACTGAAAGAGACTTTTTCATGAGCCCCGAGGAGGCCCTTGAATACCGTCTTATTGACAAAGTCGTCAGCCGGAAAGGCGGAAAGTGATCATGGCTAAAAACAACCGTACCATCTGCGGCTTCTGCGGCAGAGAATTTGATAAGATCCCCGCTGATTTCTTCCCCAGCGGTTTTGAGGGCATGGGCATTTGCAGCACCTGTCTCAAGGCAGGTCATGCCGCACTTCAGGCCCATGCCGGAAAACAGGGGGGCAGCAAGACCGCCGAAACTGTGGCGGCCTTGAAAGTGCCTTCACCCGCTGAGATCAAGGCGGAGCTTGACCGTTACTGCATCGGTCAGGATGAAGCCAAGAAAACTCTTGCTGTGGCTGTCCGCAACCACTACAAGCGTCTTCAGACCCGCTTTGCCGATCCTGATGCCGCCGCCGCCTTTTCAGAAGTTGAGATCGACAAAAGCAATGTGCTGCTTATCGGTCCCACCGGCAGCGGTAAGACTCTGCTGGCAAGCACCCTCGCCAGGATGCTGGATGTGCCTTTTGCCATTGCCGATGCCACCACTTTGACTGAAGCCGGATATGTGGGCGAAGATGTGGAAAATATTCTGTTGCGCCTCTATCAGGCCGCTGACGGCGATATTGAAAGAACTCAGATCGGCATCATCTATGTGGATGAAATCGACAAGATCGCCCGTAAAGGCGAAAATATGTCCATCACCCGGGATGTTTCAGGTGAAGGTGTGCAGCAGGCTCTCTTGAAGATCCTTGAGGGAACTGTTGCCAATGTTCCGCCCCAGGGCGGCAGAAAACACCCCAATCAGGAGTGTCTCCACATTGATACCTCCAACATTCTTTTCATCTGCGGCGGAGCTTTCTGCGGTCTTGCCGATATCGTCAAGCGCCGCTGCGGCAGACAGATCATCGGCTTTGACAACGAAAAGAGCGTTGATGAAGAGACCATCTCACCTGAAGAGTTCCAGAAGAATCCCTTTGCTTTCTGCGAACCCGGAGATCTTGTCCGTTTCGGACTTATCCCTGAGATCGTGGGCCGTCTGCCCGTTCTGACCAGTCTTGCCCCTCTCACCAGAGAGGATCTGGTCAAGGTCCTTTCAGAACCCAAGAACGCTCTGACCAAACAGTACCAGCGCCTGATGGCTATGGACAACGTTGAACTCAAGTTCACTCCCGAAGCTCTGGAAATGATCGCCGACAAGGCGGTCAAACGGGGAACCGGCGCCAGAGGTTTGAGAGCTCTGCTTGAAGAACTGATGCTGGATGCCATGTTTGATGCACCCGGCAAATCCGGCGGCGTCTGCCGCATTGATGCCGCTGCGGTCCGCAAAGGAGCCGCTGCGGTGAAAAAACGCTGACGGCGTGAATGATCCGGCAGAGGGGAGTTGAAACCCTTCTGCCTCCTTCCGGGATGTACCGGAATTTTTACAAAGTGACTGTTCAGGAGAATTGACTGATGGCTGCCTTTGAAAATACCAATACGATCGGTATCGATACCGGTGAATTGAATCAGGAGATCCGGGAGGAAAATCAGGCTCCCGCAGGTGCATCGTCTGCATCCGCGGGGCGTTTTGCCGCTTCTCTGGACTCTCTTGCACCCAAAACTCAGGAACGGTATGAGCTGATCCGCAGTATCGGTTTCGGCGGCATGAAGTGTGTACTCCTTGTCCATGACCGGGATACGGGACGGGAGATCGCCATGGCGCTTATGCCCGATTACAAAGAACGCCCCCGGGAGGTCCATGAACAGTTTATCAGAGAAGCACGCATCACCGCTTTTCTGGAACATCCCAATATCGTTGCAGTCCATGATATCGGTCTTGACCGCAACGGCGCTCCCTTTTACACCATGTCCTACCTCAGAGGACTCCCCCTTACCACCGTTTTGAAGCGGATCCGTGAAAACCGTCCGTTTGAAAGCCGTTACTATACTCTTGACCGCAGACTGCGTATTTTTCAGCGGGTCTGCAACGCCGTGGGATATGCCCATTCGTGCAATATCTGCCATCTGGATATCAAACCTGACAACATCAATATCGGTGAGTTCGGCGAAGTGCGTCTCTTTGACTGGGGGATCGCCAGCGAAACCGATAATAACGGGAATGCCGTTTCCGCCGACAAGGGAAAACTGCGGGGCAGTCCCGGATATATGGCGCCTGAGCAGATCTCAGTGAACCCCGCCGCGCCCCCTGTGGGCAAGGCAAGCGACATCTTTGCACTGGGCGCACTTCTCTACACCATGCTGACTCTTGCGCCTCCCTTTTCCGGTAAAAACAATGAAGAGGTGCTGCTCAAGACTTTGACTGAGGATCCGGAAAAAAGTTCCCGGACAGCGCCCAAAGGGATGCGTGTTTCCAGAGAACTTGAGCTGATCTGCCGCAAGGCCATGGCAAAGGATCCCGCAGACCGTTACCAGTCGGTGATGGAACTGCGTATGGCAGTGCTGGCGTTCCAGAACCGTTCTTTCCAGAGCGCTCTTTCCCACCGCCAGCGCAGACATCTGATCTCAGGAGTCATTCTGATACTCTTTATTTTTATCACCCTTGCCATCGTTTATATGAAAAATTTCTGAAAAAGCAGTGAGATCCGTGAATATGAAAAAAATCTTCTCTCTTCTGACAGTGCTTGCCTTTCTGGCTCCCGGAGCATTTGCAGCTGATGAGTGCTTCTCTGAAAAGGGAATTGCCGCCAACTTTGTGGATATCCTCGGCAAATGGAAGAAAAACGAAAGCCGCGTTGAGATCAGCTCCATGCCTGAGGGATTGCGTTTTACCTTTTTTACCGGCGTCAGAGAGCGGAAATTTCCGGTGAATCCGGCAAAGCATGATACTCCCGCTGTGGTGGGAAAAGAGTCTGTTGAGATCCAGATCTGCCCCGATCCCGCCTCAGGAGTCTACTATCACATCGGCGTCAACCCCTCAGGAACGCTCTATACCGCCCGCAAGCGGGATACCTCATGGGAACCCCGGCAGCTCAAGGCGGATGTAAAAGATTGGGGGAAGATCATCATTGAAATCTCTTACGCCGATCTGGAACAGAAAAAACCTGCGGCGGGGAGCGCCTGGAAGATCAACTTCGGACACTCCCGCATCATGGGGGATTACTCCGACCACTTCAGCTGGGCGGGGGTGAAAAGTTTTCACGATTACAAAAACTACGGAACTTTGCGTTTCGGCACCTCTTCCCGACCGGTGGTCATCCTTGAGGAGCAGAGTTCCACCGCCGCCCGCGCCCGGGTGGTCAACGGCAGAAACTGCACGTTGGAACTGATCGAAAACGGCAAGGTGTGGAAAGGACGCTTTTCAAGCAAAGGCATCTGGGAGTTTACTCCCCCCGACGACATGGAATTGCCGGTAAAGTCCTCTGTTGAGCGGAAATTCCGGCTGAAAGACAAAGAGGGCAGGATCCTCTGGGAACGCACCGCTGTTTCCGGATTTGACAACCGCCATATTCTTGAAACGGACCGCTATTATTATACCCCCGCTGATAAAAAACTTCAGTGGAAAAGTTCGTGGAAAGGGAAGAAGGAGTTTTTCCTTTCAGGTTCCGCCCCTTTAAAGTGGAGTTCTGATGAAAACAGCGGTACCGTGACGCTCCCGGCTGAACCGGGGCGCTATCTGCTCACCGTGCGGCAGGGGAACTGCCGGTTGTCCCGTGTCATCATCATCACCGCCGCCGCCCCGCTCATGCGGAACTGCAATGGCAAATGGGAGGCAAAGGGAGAGTTCCTTTACTGCGCCGGCAGAAGACGCTTTCTTGTGGGAGGCTCCCAGACAAAGGTGCTTCAGCTTCAGCACGGCGATTGCTTCAATACCGCTCACATCGTGCCGGGGAAACTTCCCGGCGCTCTGGAGTATGTTGCTCTGAGGGGAAAGAGGCTCCGGCGCTCCAGAGAGGGAACAGGATATCTTTTCCCCGGCGATGAAGCAAAAACTCTTGAATACTTCAGAAAAGAGGCTCTCAGACTCAACACTCAGGCGCTTCAGATCTCACGCATCGCCTACGAAGCTCAGATGAAAAGCTGGCTCACTGTCAGAGGCAGACGGCTTCAGCAGGATCCGGCAGAACTCTACAAAAAGATTTACGGTGAAATGAAGAAGTATGCCCCCGGACAGCTCTTTTCTCTTCAGATCGACCGCCAGAAAGAGGCGGTTCGTTTCGCCCCTGCCTGCGATGTCTTTGAAGTGGCAGTTACGGGCAGTTATTATGAAGACCCCATGCCCGGTATCGCTCAGGAGATCCGGAACATCCGGAAAACCGTTCCCGGGAAGATCCTGATCCACTGGTTCGGGGTGACGGTCCCCAACAACTTCTGCCGCACTGCCGAAGAGCTTCAGGCGGAGCTTTATCTGGCTTTTCTCAACAACAGTGCCGGTGTCCTCTTTCATCTGGGACACGGATTTCTCCCGGCAAGCCGTTCAAGGCTCTGGTCGGTGATCTCTTCCACCGCCGCGGGACTTGATGAGATGATGGAGGAGTTCCACGGAGCTCCCGCCCTTGATATCAGAGAACCTGCCGGGTTCCGCTGCGCCGTGCGCGACTGCGGCAGTTACCACCTCATCGTCGCCGTCAATCTGAGCAATACCTCACAGCGGATGAAACTTGAGCTTCCCGGAAAAAAGACCTTCAGCGCTCTTTTCAACGGCTTTGAACCCCGTGTCTTCAGAATCAGAAAATGAGAAAGAAAAATACTATACTTGCCGCTGGTATCATTCTGGTGATTCCCGTACTTATGCTTATGCAGCAGTTTCTTATGCCCCGGAGCACCCCGAAAAAGCCTGCGCACCTGATTAGAAAAATGGATCACAAGCTGCTCCTTGCCACAGAAGACGGCAGGGTTTACAACCGTGCAAATGCCACACATATTGCATACGCCGCCGCTGTGTATGCGGCACAGGGGAAACACAATACTGCTCAAAAATGGTTTTTGCTGGGGGCGGCAGAGTTCAGGTATCCTTCTGTAATGCTTTTTTATGGAGATTACCATTTCTACCACAAACGCTACCGTGCGGCACGCCATTGGTATAATCTGTCAAGGTATTATGCTCTTCATGACAGACAGATGCACTTTCTCCGTGTTATCAAGGAAAGAACAGATGTTCTTGATGCTCTTGAAAAGAAGCAGGTGAAAAAATGAAAATACATTTCAAAAGAACCAACTTCGGCGCTGCGCTCCTTGCCGCCTTTTTGTGCATGGTGATCCAGCTGTTGATTCTCGCCGGGCGTGACGGAGGCGAACTGCACTTTGAAAGCCTCTTTTTCTTTATGAACTATCTGGATGGAAGAAACCTTTTTGTTCAGGTCATGGATCCTTTCAGAAATGACTGGGGATTTTATCAGGCCCGGGAGCTGAGTTATCTCTTTGATGCTCTGGATGCCCGCTTTGTAGCTTTTTTACTCAAAAAACATATCGTCTGGTTTCATTCTCTTTGTTCATTGCTGCTTTGTGGTGTCATGGTTTTTGTGCAGCACTACTATACCCGCAAATTTTTTCCGAAGATCCCCGGGATGCTGGTGACTTTGATTTCGGTCTTTTTTGTGCTTTCCATGTCAGTAACAGGGTTGAACTATTTCCGCTGTGCCAAATATTTGACAGCCACGGGACTCTGGGGGGCTCTCTTTGCCGCATACAGCTGCTGCCGTTATGACGGGTGGAAAAGCCGCGCTGCTTTTATTTTTTCGCTGCTCCTTATGTGTCTGAGCGACCGTCAGGGATTTTTCTTCACAGCCGCATTCTGCGGGACTATGGCAGTGATCATGGTGTGGCAGAGCCGCTGCCGCTCGCTCCTTGCCGTCAGAAGAAGCCGTTTTGTTGTGCTTGCATCCTTAGGAGCTCTCTTTTTCGGGATCATCAACAATCTTTACCTTACTCCGGCATTGGTCAAGGCTTTGAACAATTATGATGTGGATTTTGCCTATCAGCGGGATTTTCAACTCACCTTCACCAGTATAAAATCAGGATTTCTCTTCCTGACGGGGAACGCCGGAAACTGGTTCAGCAGTTTCACAGGGGATATTTTTATTTCCGCGTTGACCGGCTGTCTGCTTTTGGGGGGAGTTGCAGTTGAACTTTACTGCCGGTACCGGAGATGTGAAAACTCCTGGTTCTTTCTGTTTCTTCTCTGGTTCTGTGCTCTGGGAGCCATGCTCTTTTGCGGCAGTGCCATGGCGGCACGGCATCCCCTGATCATGCTGCCGGATGTGGTCTATGGGACTTACTCCATCAACTTTCTGGTCATTACGCTCTTTCTGCTGACTCTGACCGCCGCAGGGGGGAGGGAAAGGTTCCGCAAAGTGCTGCTGGGGATCGTCAGTGCAGGGATCCTGCTGCGGATCGGGACGGAATATCTGGGAGAGCGTTTTGCCCCTGAACCTCAATCATTCAAAGGATATCATTCGGGTCAGCATGTTTTGAAAGAGGCGCTCAGAGATCCGGCATTTGATGAAAAAAGATACCTCATTCCCTACCGGATGGAACTCTTTTTGGAGTTTTACCGGAAAAATATCTTGACAAAAGAGTGAAGATGTGATATATTATAAAATCCAACACGCTCCGCAGCGTTTTGCTGAAGTCCGTCAGCATTGCAAGCGGAAGTGCAAGTCATAAACAATAATGGAGAACATGAAAATGGACAAGAAAGAAATCATTGCCAAGTTCGCCCGTACCGCCGGCGACACCGGATCCCCCGAAGTGCAGATCGCTCTGCTCAGCTCCCGCATCGCTGCTCTGACTGAGCACCTCAAGGCCAACAAGAAAGATCACAGCACCCGCCGCGGTCTTCTCGCCATGGTCGCCCGCCGCAAAAAACTTCTGGCTTACCTTGCCGGTGAAAACTATCCCAAATACATTGAGATCACCGACACCCTGAAGATCCGCCGTGCCAAGTAATCACACGGTACACGGAAACACGAAAAAAGCTCGCCTCATGCGGGCTTTTTTTGTTTTAGCGCTGTTCCCGACAAAGGTCGGTAAAAAAGGTTGAGGGAGTTGGGG
>JAGBWB010000078.1 GCA_017629975.1 Lentisphaeria bacterium | reverse complement strand
TTACAGTATCTTCCCTGAAGCTGGTCCAGCCGCCTGTATTTTTTAGCACCAATTCGCCAAGTTTGACTTCCGTTTTTCCGGGCGCAGTCGCGAAGATTTCAATGGTTCCGCCGGCTCTTGCAGAAGGCACAGCGACCTTCAACGCGAACTCCTTTACTCCGGTCTTGCCGAAATCACCTTCGCCGAAAGCGATCAAAGCGCCGTCTTCCATCCAGCCGATGCGGCTGTTGTCAGCAGTGGCAGCACAGCCGCGCAAACCGGCAACATCTCCGGGACCGTAGAATTTTCCGGGGACAACAGTGAATTTCCGGGCTGCAAATTTAACCACTGCACGCCACGGTTTTCCATAGTCGAATGAAGATATTTTTTTCAAGGTATTCTGGATCTTTTCCGCATCGGCTCTGCTGCCTTCCAGCCAGACTTCAAAAGAACGTGCCTTCATAACCAGTTCAGGGGTATTGCGGCTGAATACGGGCTTTGAAGCACCTTCCCGGCAGATCCAAAAACCTTCTTTCGCAGAAAATACCGGTTTTACTCTGACCGTTTTCTTTTGAGTATTGACAAAAATGCTCATCCGTGAATTGTCTTTGCCGCGCCAGATCGTATTGGCAATCTGGGGCATAGTGACAAATTGAGCGGTTGTTCCGCCCCAGAGCTGCCGTTCCATCGGCATACCGCCACGGAATTCCAGCGGAGGGAGCATACGTCCGGCGTTAAACCAGGGCAGCAGGATATGACGGACGTGCATAGCCTTTTTCAGGAAGAGACGCCGGTCATCCGCATCGCTGACAGCCAAAACATTGAATCCGCCGATCTGCTCGGCATTGACCAGCTGCTGAGCCACTTTGCTGGCAAAAGACTGCTTGTCTCCCGGACGCTGATTGTCGAAAAGCCTGCCGAAAAACTGTCCTCTGCCGGAATATATGGACTGAACCAGCGGGATCTGTCCCGGATCAGTCCAGCGCCAGACCAGAAATCCGTCAAACTGATTGAGATAAGGCTCTGAAAATTCTTCCGTCGTATGGGAAAAATCAGGATGGGTCTTGCGCAGTACGGCAAAAATTTCATCATAAAGGGGCCAGTAGCCTTCTTTAAGCCAGAGCTCCGGATCGTTCATATTCTTATGACCGTGGCTCTTATCAAAGCAAAGATAGGGTCTGGCTGTACATACCTGATCGTGATAAAGGGCATCGAATCCGGCATTGGCCATTCGCAAAGTCAGAGCTTTAAGCACTTCCTGCCACGCTTTTACAGCAGGACACATAACAGAATAGACAGCGTCGTTGCTGTAAACTTCCACATTCACACTGCCGTCACGGTTTTTGACCGCGTACTTTTTGCCGTGGCTGGAATACATATAGTCGGTTTTGTTGGGACCGTCTTTGATCTTCCAGAGCCGGGAATCGACGTAGGGCATAGTGTAGATACCGTTGGCACGGATCTCCCGGTTCAGAGCCGCCACATAATCTTTGGCAGGGAAATGGGGCCAGCCGAGTTTGTTATTGTCTTCCCACCAATACCAGTGAAAAGCAAAAGGCAGTTCCAGATAGGAGCGCAAGTAAGCTGCGGCATCCCGGATCTCTGCGCCTTTTTTGCCGTCGGGGACAAAATCCCTTATCCACATCGTATTATTGCGGAACCACTCCGGAGTGCTCTTGCGGGGAAGTTCTTTTATCCACCAGCTGCTGCCGCGCTCAAGGAATTTGCGGTAGATGGCTCCGGCTTCGTACCAACTGCCCTTGAAAAGTTCGATGACACCTTTGCCGCTCATAGAAAATCCATTACCGCCCTGCGCATTGGCGGCGATGGGGACAGGAGTGTTCCAGGAGACATTCAAACAGCCCCGTTTGCCGACGACGGAATAATTTTTTGTCAAAGCCCTTCCGTCCTCGTACGCGAAATAAATTCCGAAGTTTTCATCGTAATATGCACCGAACTGCATCATCACTCTGCCGGAGGGATATACACCTTCCTGACCGTAAGAAAGCTGCTCCACAGTGGGATTTTTCACCAGCATTCCGGACATCCAGGGGAAGACCATAAAATCATCTTTGCCGGGCAGCCGCTTGAAGTTATAAACCGGATATGTCACATCGGCAATGGTAACGGCAGGAGAATTGTTCACCACCCGCATGGAAGTTTCCACCCGGTTCTCCTTCAGAATCACCGGAGTCTCTGCCGTAAAGGCAAAGGGTACACTCCATTTCCAGCGTATCTGCAGCGTATTTGCATCCTTCAAACCGGCCTCCCAGGAGCCGTCACGGGCGTTGGAGTCTATGCTGCCGTGCTCTCTGCCTTTGCGCCATTTCAGCTGCCAGGCCATCGTTTTTTCACCGAATATGCCACGGTTGCTGCGACGGTCATAAAGTCCTGCCACAGGGTGTCCGCCGGAGCCTTTACCGACCATAGCAAGAAGTGCCAGATCACGGGAGAGCAATATTTTCATATTTTTGCCGGAACGGTTGAACACTGAGGCAAGAGCCGTGATATCAGAATCAGGTTTCACCTGACTCAGCAAAAGAGCTGATGAATAAAGTTTTTTCTGATCGGCTCCTGTCGAAGCACTCCGGAGAATGGAATCAGCGGCCCATTTTACTGCGGAAGAAGCACCGGACTTTGTTTTTTCAACCAGAGACACTAATTTGCCCTCTGCTTCATAAAAACCTTTTCTGCCGCCTTTCACGCGTTTTTCTGCGGCACAGAGTTCGGCGATTTCGGCTTCTGAAAAAGGACGGTTGTAGATCGCAGCGTTGGCGATCTCACCATCCAGCAGCCAGGTGCCGCCGCCGAAGCCGCGGCCGAGCTCCACGAGATCTGAGGCGGAGTGTGGTTTGACCTGCAGAAAGCGGCGGGATATTTCCAGTTCACCGTTGACGAAGATGCTGACCTTGTATCCTTCATCCCCCTGGGCACTGTCCTTGAAGTGCTCAATCACGGCAGCATAATGTCCCCAGGTGTTGTAAGGAATTTTACCGCCGCGCGTTCCGGCACAGTAAGTCTTGCCG
This sequence comes from Lentisphaeria bacterium, assembly GCA_017629975.1. Lineage (GTDB taxonomy): Bacteria > Verrucomicrobiota > Lentisphaeria > Victivallales > Victivallaceae > UBA1784. The sequence continues at coordinate 330 of JAGBWB010000078.1, read as the reverse complement.
TCATAGAAATTGAAATACATCTCGCTGCCGAAACGGCCGAAAATGAACTCTTTGCTTTTGGCAAAGATCATATCGTGACCGGTAACTTTTTCTTCTTTCAGTGAAGGATCATGGAATTTTACCGTTGCAGTAAAGGTCATTCCCTTAGTGGTCAGATGCACTCCGGAACTTCCGGGGATCTTTGCAAAAGCCTTTTTCCCGTCAAGCTTGAGAGTTCCGGCGGAAATCTTTCCGGGCCCGACCATCTGAAGTTTCGGAGCCTTTGAAAAGTCACAATAGACTGCTGCCGCAGAACTGCTGTCTGCACCGGAAAGGGAAAATATTGCCGTC